>WREX01000005.1 GCA_009779115.1 Propionibacteriaceae bacterium | reverse complement strand
GTGGCTGGCCCATCTGTCCCAGGGCCCGACGGCAGCCTTCAAGGACATGGCCATGCAGATCTTGGGCCAACTGTTCGACTACGAGTTGTCCCGGCGCGGGCAGACGATGACGATCTTGGGCGCGACCTCGGGTGACACCGGGTCGGCGGCTGAGTTCGCCCTGCTGGACGCCAGCCGCGTCCAGGTGTTCATGCTGTCGCCGTTGGGGCGCATGACTCCTTTCCAGCGGGGGCAGATGTACGGCATCAACTCCCCGCGGATTGTCAATGTGACGGTGCCCGGCTCCTTCGACGACTGCCAGGACTTGGTCAAGGAGGTTAACTCCGACGCCGAGTTCAAGGCCCGCTATTCCATCGGCGCGGTCAATTCGATCAACTGGGCGCGGCTGGTTTCCCAGGTGGTCTACTACGTGTCCAGTTGGGTCCAGGCCTCGCAAGACATGGGCGAGGTGTCTTTCTCGGTTCCTTCCGGCAACTTCGGCAACATCTGCGCCGGGCATGTGGCCAGGATGATGGGCGTGCCGATCAAGAACCTCGTCTGCGCGACCAACGAGAACAACGTCTTGGCTGAGTTCTTCACCACCGGGGTCTACCGGGTCCGGGCCTCGACCGAGACTTTCGTCACGTCGAGCCCGTCGATGGACATCTCGAAGGCCAGCAACTTCGAGCGGTTCTTCTTCGATCTGACCGGGCGGGACTCCAACGAGATCCGGTACCTGTTCGGGGAGCAGTTGAATAGAACAGGGGTCATTGACATCCGCCGGAAGCCGTACTCCGCGCAGCCGACCACGACGTACGGATTCCGTACGGGAGTGTCCACCCATGCCGACCGGGTCGCGACCATCGCCGACGTCTTCCACCGCGACGGGTACCTGATCGACCCGCATACGGCCGACGGGGTCAAGGTGGGGCGCGAACGGAAGGGTTCCGAGCCGATGATCGCCATGGAGACCGCCTTGCCGGTGAAATTCGGCTCGATCACCAGGGAGGCGATCGGCCGGGTCCCCGAGGTCCCGCAGCGGTTCTCCCAAGTCCTCGACGCCGAGCAGCACACTGTTTTATGCGACCAGGGTGTCACCCAGCTCAAACAGATCATCGAGCGGATGAGCATCCTGCCGAGGCGGTCCTGACCCGGTGGGGTCAGGTCCCCTGCCGCGGGAGTCGCACATGGAAACCACATCAGACCAGGAAGAATGGGTGGCACGAGACCACCAGTGGGAGGAAGAGGCTTTATGACAACAGCCCTTGCGGACCAGATCATCGAAGTGGCCCATCGTTTCTCCGCTCCGGAGTACGCGCGTGCCGGCGGCGGCAACGCCTCGTACAAGGCTGACGGGATCCTCCACATCAAACCGAGCGGCATGGCGCTCCAGACGCTGACCGCCGACGATCTTGTTCCTTTGCGGATCGACGTCTTGTTGGACGCCCTGCATTCCGAGGAACCCGTGGATGTCGACCCAGTTCGGGCGGCGGCGGAAAAAGCCCGAGTGGGTTTCTATGACGGACGCCGGCCCAGTGTGGAGATCCTCTTTCACGCGATGATGCCAGAACCCCTGGTCCTGCACTTGCATCCCTTGACGGCCAGCGCCCTGACCTGCAATCTCATGGCTCCCGAGTTGGCCCGCAGCATCTTTTCCGATGATGCCATTTTCGTCGAGTACGCTCATCCCGGGGTGGCCCTGGCCCGCGCGATCGAGGAGGCCCGTGAGGCCTACACCACGCGTACGGGCAAGGAACCTCCGGCCCTGACCCTGCTGCGCAACAACGGAATGGTCGTGGCGGGGACGACCGCCCAAGACGTCATCGCTGTCGTGGATCAGGCGATGGCTCGGATCCGGGCCGCCATCAATGCCAGGCCTCCCACACCACCGCCCGCGCCCTCGCGGATCGGCAACCGGGTGCGCCCGGCCCCGGTCCTGGACGAGGACGAACGCAGGCGAGTCGCTGACATGATCCTCGTGGCCGCGCCCCTGTTGCGCGGGCTTCTGGGTACGGAAGGGTCATTGGCTGTGGTGACGTCGGACAGTTCCGAGTTGGTGCGTTCCGAAACCCGTTTGGGCAAGCCTGTTGTCACGGATGGTCCGCTCACGCCGGATCAGATCGTGTACGCGGGGGCCATGCCCTGTGTGGTCGAACCGCGGTACGCCCCGCTGGCTGACCAGATCCGCAAGGCCGTGGCTTCGTACCGGGTGACCTTCGACCGTGACCCGGTCATCGTCGTTCTGCCGGGCCGGGTGGCCTTCGCCGCGGGATCGGATCATGCGGTCGCCAGGAACGCCCTGGAGACGTTCACCGATGCCCTGGCCGTGGCTCGCGACGCCAATCGCCTGGGCGAGGTTCGCGTGATGGACGCTGACGAGCGGGCTTTCATCGAGACCTGGGAGGCGGAGGCCTATCGCAAGAAGATGGCCGAAACCGCGTACCGGGGACGGATGCAACACAAGGTGGCGGTCATCACTGGCGCCGCTCAGGGGTTCGGACTGGGCATCGCCCGCGGGCTGGCTGACGAAGGCGCCCATGTCATCTTGGCTGACCTCAACCTCGACTTGGCTCAGGCCGAGGCCAGCAGACTCGTCGCCTTGTACGGGCCCGGAACCGCGATGGCGGTCCAGGTTAACGTGGCCGATGAGGCCTCACAGAAACAAGCCTTGGCTGAGGTGCTGGCGGCCTACGGGGGACTCGACCTGTTCGTCTCCAATGCTGGGATCGCCCGAGCAGGGTCGGTGACCGAACAAAGGATCGAGGATTTTGATCTGGTCACGTCCATCAATTACAAGGGCTATTTCCTCGGGGTCCGCGCGGTTTCTCCCGTCCTGGCCGCCCAGCATGAGGTCCGGCCAGACCTGTTGTTCGACATCGTGGAGATCAATTCCAAGTCGGGCCTGGAGGGTTCAAACCGCAACTTCGCCTATGCCGGCAGCAAGTTCGGCGGGATCGGACTGACCCAGTCCTTCGCCCTGGAACTGATCGAATCCGGGATCAAGGTCAACTCCGTGTGCCCCGGCAACTACTTGGACGGGCCATTGTGGTCCGATTCAGATACCGGTTTGTTCGTCCAGTACCTGAGGGCCGGGAAGGTTCCGGGCGCGTCGGATGTGGACCAAGTGAGGGCGTTCTACGAGTCCAAGGTCCCGATGGTGCGTGGCTGCCTGCCGGAAGATGTCGTGTGCGCAGTGCTGTATCTGGTCGAGCAGCAGTACGAGACGGGGCAGGCCCTGACAGTCACCGGCGGGCAGACGATGAGGAATTGACCAGTGGTTTGCCGTACTGGTGAAAACTGGGCGATGAGACGGATGACAGGCCAGGACGCAGGAGAGTTGACTGGTCACCAGGCGAGAGTGGGGGCCTGAGCCGGGTTTCCAGTCGGTACGATGGTCAGGCTGGACATGGATGCTCTCATATTTGGGCAGGTCTTCCCGGCTGCAGTCGCAGGGTCAAGAATTGAGGATATGGTTCAGGTGAGTCACCGGTGGGAGATCGACGAGGTGGCTGTCGGCATCTGTGTGAAGGAGGTCACAGGCATGGCCTCAAGGCCTGAAGCAATCTCGGCAGTGGGCAGTGGTGTGGTTTGGGCACCGGCATGGTCCGCCCGACATGGCGCCAGTGACAGGATATCCGTACTGGCGACACGGCTGAGGCCGCCGTAGTAAGGGATGGCGCCAGGTGAACGACGCAGACAGAATCGGTAGTGTGAGGGCTGGCAGGCAGTCTCCCGGAGGGACAGTGACGAGCGAGAGGAGCCAATGATGGCTGAAGTGGTGGCAATGCCGCAGCTGGGCAACGCCGTACAGTCATGCCTGGTGACCACGTGGCACATCCGTGTGGGCGATGACGTCAGTCCCAGTACGATCGTGGCCGACATCGAAACCGACAAGTCGCCCATGGAAGTCCCGGCCGGAGTTTCGGGAACGGTCCTTGCCCTGCTTGCTCAAGAGGGCGACGAGGTGCCTGTCAGGGCGCCCTTTTTCATCGTGGGGTCACCTGGCGAAGACATCAGTCAACTGCTGGCGGCTGGCAAGCCTGGTGCGGATCCTCCCGCACAGAACAATGGTCCTACTGATGCTGCGGAGAATGGTGAACCGGTGGCAGCTGCGGCGGACCAACCCGCACCCGAGGAGAAGTCAGACAAGACCAATTCGGGGGAAGCGGCAGCGGCTGACCCGGTGAAGAAAGACGGGCTTCCAGATGGCGTGAAGGTCTCGTCAGCTGAGAGCGACTCCACAGAGAAACCAGCGTCCGATGCACCGGCGCCAACACCTGCGCCACCACCGGCGAGCGCCGCAGAGCAGGCGGCTGAAGCGTCCAAGGACTCCTCACCTGCAACGGATGCGAAGGAGAGGCAGGCTTCTGACACGCCAGCATCCGTGCCGGCGACTCCACCTGCAAGTGTAGTTGTCAAGGAACCAGAGGTGCCGCAAGCCCCCGCCCCTCAGGCAGACGTGAAAGAGGAGTCAGCGTCTGACACATCGGCAGCCGTTCCTGCGACTCTTACGGAAAGTGTGGGCGAGCAGGCACCAGATGGTGCCCAGGAGTCTTCACCTGAGACACCGACCGCCCCCACGCCAGCGGCAGACGTGACAGAGGAGTCATCGTCGGACGTACCTGCTGCTGTGGTCCCAACTGCTCCGGCGGCCTCGGCGGACAAGGCAGCCGAAGGTCTCCAGGATGCTGACAAGCCTGAACAGACAACAGATTCGCCGGTTCGTAGTGCGGTGGGGGAGGACGCATCGGCCAGCACCCAGGACAGTCACCAGTCGCGGGCGGGTGAGGAACCGGAACCGGTCGCGCGCCGAGGAGTTCCGGCGGCAGGGGGAGGTCCCGCATCGCCGCGCGCGAGACGTCAGGCAGAAGAAGTTGGAGTCGACATCTCCACAGTCGTCGGCACGGGACCGCATGGACGAATCCTCGTCAGTGACGTGCTGGCCGCTGTCGAAGCGAAAGCCCAGCCACAGCACGTCAGCGACGAAGAAGTCGTGCAGGAACATCCCGAGGCCGCAGAAGCCGTCAAGCCCGCCGCGGAACATCCCGTCGCTTCCGAGCCAGTCGCTGAGAAGCCAGATCCAGACAAGCCGGTTACGGCTGAGGGTGCGGCTGCCCCTGCTGAGGATAAGCCTGCCGCAGATGGCTCTGCTTCAGACAAGCCTGACGCTGAGAAGCCTGCTGAGGCCCATCCCGCCCCAGACGAGCCTGTGACAACCGATGCCAGTGCGGAGAAAACTGCCATGGCGGACCAGCCAACATGGCTTGAACCAGACGTGACACAACCCGCAAGCGGGGTTGAGTCCTCTCAGAAGCCTCCCGCCTCAGGGGAATCCGATCAGGAGAAGCCAGCTGCGGTTGAGGGTGCGGCCGAGTCATCCCAGGACAAGTCCGCAGCGGCCGAAGGGGTAGCTGAGTCTGCCCAGGACAAGCCAGCAGCGACTGAGGATGCTGCGGAGTCTGCTGGCGAGCCCCCTGCTCCACCTGAGTTGGCGGAGCAGTCTGCGGCGGTTGAGGCGGGGTCCGAGCCAGCTGAAGAAAAACCAGCGATGTCTGCTGGAGCGGATGACCCGGGTCAGGAGCAACCGGTTGCGGAGTCTCTGCCCGTAGAATCCGATGAAAAGCCAGCTTCTGCGGAGGCCCAGCCGGCTGCTGCGGTGGGTGCAGATGCTGGTGGGCATGAGGCTGCCGCAGCGAACACTCCTCAGGATTCTGGTACCTCTGAGACGGCGTCGACTGAGGAAAAAGCACGTGAGTCAGCTGCGAGTGAATCTGACGTGACACAGCCAACGGCTGCTGAACCCGCTGATGTGGAGTCTGGTATTCCGGAGTCAGGTGTTCCGGAGTCTGGTGACGCTGATCCTGGTATTCCGGAGTCTGGTGTTGCGGAGTCTGGTGACGGGCCTTCTCGTGAGGCTCAGACTGCTGCCGTACCGTCTGGTGCGACTGAGTCGGCGGTACTGGCGGCTGGCCTGGTTGCTGCTGGAGTGATGGGGTCTGACTCTGAAGACAATGGTCGTGTGGCCAACCAGGATGGTGTCCTGGGAGAGTCTGACGCGGAGGGGAACACCGAGGAGGGATCGGCCCGATCGCAGGGCGGTTCCGGGCGCTGGGCTTGGGAGGAGTCGCTGACCAGGGACTGGGATGACTCGGTGACCGATGACCTGGACAGCGCCGGGCCGGCTTTCTCCAGACGTACTCGGGGGGTTTCGCCGCTGTCAGCCAGCGGAATTGTCGTGGGGACAGGCATCGGAGGACGGGTCACCAGGCGCGATATCTGGAATGCTGAGTCCGCACACGCGCAGGCGTTGGCGGCGGTCGCCGAGACGGGAGGCACCGATGGGACCGGCCTGCCAGCCGATGACGAAGAGATTTCGGAAAGTACGCGCATTGTTCCATCCTCGGCTGACGGGTTTCCGGGGCCGTACACCGAGACTGTGCTGACAGGCAGCCGCCGTCTCCAAGCGGAGCGCCGGCGGGCCTCAGTGGCGTCGCACGCGCACATGACCTTTTCAGCATCTGCCCCGGCGGCATCTCTGCTGGCGCTGAGGGCCAGGTTCAAGGCCAGTGGCGAGACCCTGGGGCTCAGCCAGGTGACCATCGGTGATCTGGTCGCCTACGCCGCAGTACGCACGGTTGGCAGGTTCCCGTCCATCAACGCCACGGTCGAAGGGCAGACCCTGCGTACCTATGATGCCGTCCATCTGGGCTTGGCCGTGGACGCTCCCTCAGGCCTGGTGGTGCCGACGATTCGTTTCGCCTCGCAGATGGGGTTGAAGGGTTTCTCGCTGACTACCCGGGCGCTGATCGCTCAGGCCCGGACTGACCGTATCGATCCAGACTTGCTGGCCGGAGCCACCTTCACGGTCACCAACCTCGGGGCGTACGGTATCGAATCTTTCACTCCGATCCTGCATTCCCCGCAAACCGCCATCCTGGGAGTCAACGCCATCATGGCCCGGCCCGTGATCACCCCGGAAGGGTCGTTGCTTGCCGAGCAGCGGATCTCCTTCTCGCTGACGGTGGATCACGCCGTGGTCGACGGTGTCGAGGCGGCACGTTTCCTCCAGGCGCTGGTGGCCTATGTCGCCAATATCGATGTTGCTATTCTGGCTGAAGGAGGTATGAGTGTCTGAGTTTGATGTGATCGTTCTGGGCGGGGGGCCTGGCGGCTACATGGCCGCTGAGCGCTTGGGGCAACTGGGCAAGTCAGTGCTGTTGATCGAAAAGGCCTCGCTGGGCGGCTCCTGTTTCACTGTCGGTTGCATTCCGACGAAGGCGTGGAACCAGTCGGTCGCCATGTACGACCAAGCCCGGCATTCCGCGCAATTCGGGGTGACCGCCGAATCGGTGTCGTACGACTGGAGGGTCATCCAGCAGTGGAAGACCAAGACAGTGTCGACGCTGGTGGGCGGGGTGGCCCAGGTGTTGAAGCGGCTCAAGGTCAAAGTCATCCAAGGTGAGGGGCACATGACCAGCCCCACCTGCGTCGAGGTCGACGGCCAGCCGTACGAAGCCGACGACGTCATCATCGCAACCGGGTCTGTGCCGGCCATGCTGTCGATTCCGGGGGCACAGGATAACCCGGCCATCATCGATTCCACTGCCTTGCTGGCCATCGATCATGTGCCCGAACGCCTGGTTGTGATCGGCGGTGGAGTCATCGGCGTGGAGTTCGCATCGTTGCTGTCCCGGCTGGGGACCAGTGTGACCGTCATTGAGATGATGGGTGAGATCTTGCCGTTCATGGATCAGGACCTGGCCGCCCGGATGCGTGCCTGCATGCCGGACGTCGATTTCCGGTTGGCAGCCCGTGTCGAGTCCGTCGACGGGTCGACGGTGTCGTACTTGCGCAATGGCCAGCGGGAAAGCGTGGAATCTGAACTGATCCTGATGGCGGCGGGGCGGCGTCCGGTCGTGGATGGCTGGGGGGCTGAGTCCTGCGGGGTCGACCACAGCCCGGCCGGCGTGTGGGTCGATGACCAGATGCGGACCACCGTGCCTCACGTGTGGGCCGTCGGCGATGTCACCGGGCGTTCCTTCTTCGCGCATGCCGCGTACCGGATGGGCGAAGTCGCCGCGTCCTGTATCGCGGATCCACAGGCTGCCCAGGCGGCGGGCCAGTCCATGCGCTGGGACACCGTCCCCTGGGCCGTGTATTCGACTCCCGAAGCCGCTGGGGTGGGTCTGACCGCTGTCGAATGTGCCAACCGCGGGATCGAGGTGGCGTCGTCGATGGCCCCACTGGTCTTGTCTGGCCGGTTCGTCGCGGAGAATGGGCTCAGCCGGGCTGGGATGGTCAAGGTCGTCGCCGAGGTCGATTCGCGTGTGATCCGCGGGATCCACATGATCGGCCCCTACTCGGCGGAAGTGATCTGGGGAGCGGCTGCTGTGCTGGAAATGGAATTCACGGTGGATGATGTACGACAACTTGTCTTCCCCCATCCAACAGTGAGCGAGGGAATCCGGGAAGCGGTCTGGGCCTTTCCCGACCGGAAGAGAAATGGAAGAGCATGACGAAGTCGATCCTTGTCAACCCGTTTGATATGCGTGCCAGGGGGTCGATCCGCCCGCCGGAGATCCTGATGAACACCTATCAGTTGGACATGCCGGCGGAGGTGAACAGGTACGGCAATGAGGGGCTGGTCCACATCCTGCACGACATGATGGTGATCCGCGAGTTCGAGTCCATGCTCACCTCGATCAAGACGACCGGGGCCTGGAAGGATATTTCGTACAACTATCTCGGGCCCGCCCACCTGTCGGTCGGGCAAGAGGCGACCGCAGTGGGGCAGGCCGCTGAACTCAAGCCGGAGGACCTCGTCTTCGGTTCCCATCGCTCCCACGGCGAGGTCCTGGCGAAGTGTTTCTCCGCGTCGCGCCAGATGGATGTGGCCTCAGTGCTGGGGATCATGGAGGGTTTCCGTGACGGCGACACGCTCAGACACGCGGAGATGCTGCCCCACGAGTCCGAGACCGAACTGCAAGCCAACTTCATTCTTTTCGGCACACTGGCTGAAATCTTCGCCCGGAAGTCGGGATTCAACGGCGGCCTGGGCGGGTCGATGCATGCCTTCTTCGCGCCCTTCGGCTCCATGCCCAACAATGCGGTCGTCGGGGCTTCGGCGCCCATCGCCCAAGGGGCGGCTTTGTACAAGAGGATCAACTCCAAGCCGGGAATCGTGGTCGCCAACATCGGCGACGCGTCGGTGGGCAGCGGGCCGGTGTGGGAGGCGATGGTCTTCGCGGCGATGGACCAGTTCCGGCGCTTGTGGCCGCAGGCGGCGGGCGGCAACCCCCCGATCTTGTTCAGTTTCTTCAACAACTTCTATGGCATGGGCGGGCAGACGGCTGGAGAGACCATGGGGTACGACATCCTGGCGCGGGTGGGCGCCGGGGTCAATCCTGAGGCGATGCACGCCGAACGGGTCGACGGCTACAACCCGTTGGCCGTGGCCAATGCGGTCAGGCGCAAGAAAGAGATTCTCACCTCGGGGGACGGGCCAGTGCTGCTGGATCTGATCACCTACCGGACCAGCGGTCACTCCGCAGGCGACGATGCCACCTACCGTACGACCGAAGAGGTGGCCTTGTGGGAGCAGGCCGACGCGATTCAGGATTTCTCGTCGACCCTGACCAATGCTGGAATCTTGTCCGCCAGTCAGATCGAGGAGATGTACACATCCGTGGTGGACAAGCTCACCCAGGTATTGCGCCTTGCCGCTGACGACGACAAATGCCCGAGGGTTGATGCCGCCTTCATCGAGTCGGTCATGTTCTCCAACGGACATGTCGAGGCCTTGGGCGAGGGCGTGCCCCAGCTGCTCGAACCCCTGGAGGTCAATGAGCGGTTCAAGTCGGTCGCCGAGAAGACGCGCAGTGTTGTTGACGGGCAGGGCAAGCCTGTCAGCCCGGAACGGATGTACCAATATCGCGACGGCCTGTTCGAGGCGATGTCGCACCGTTTCTCCGTCGACCCGACCATGGCGGCCTGGGGAGAGGACAACCGCGATTGGGGCGGGGCCTTCGGCGTCTATCGCGGCTTGACGAAGATGATTCCGTACAACCGCTTGTTCAACACCCCGATCTCCGAGGCTGCCATCGTCGGCGCGGGTGTGGGATATGCCCTGTGCGGCGGGCGTGCCGTCGTGGAACTGATGTATTCCGACTTCATCGGACGCGCGGGGGACGACATCTTCAATCAGGCCGCCAAGTGGCAGGCCATGTCCGCCGGTGTGTTGAAGATGCCCCTGGTGGTCCGCGTCTGTGTTGGCAGCCAGTACGGTGCTCAGCATTCGCAGGACTGGTCTGGTTTGGTGGCCCACATACCCGGGCTCAAGGTCTACTACCCCGCCACTCCGACTGACGCCAAGGGGATGCTGAACCTCGCCCTGGTGGGAACCGATCCGGTGATCTTCTTCGAGTCCGAGAAGCTCTATGACCGCGGCGAGGAATTCGAAGTCGGCGGTGTCCCGAGGGGATATTACGAGACAGTGGAGGGTGAGCCGGCTGTCCGCCGCGAGGGCACCGATCTCACGATCGCCACCGTGGGTCCCGCTTTGTATCCGGCCCTCGAAGCGGCCACAACTCTGCAGGAGAAATACGGCGTGTCAGCCGAAGTCCTCGACCTGAGGTTCCTGGTGCCGATGAACTACGACAAACTGCTCGAATCGGTGACCAAGACCGGCAGCCTGTTGCTGGTGTCGGATCAGGTGGAGCGCGGCAGCTTCCTCCACACGATCGCCGACACGGTCTCGTCCCTGTCCTTCGACGATCTGGACGCGCCCGTGGCAGTCCTCGGCGCCCGCAATCACATCACCCCCGCCGCCGAACTGGAAGACGTGTTCTTCCCCGGCGCGTCGGCGATCCTGGACACGATCCATTTGTGGATACGACCGTTGCACGGTCACACCGCCACCGAAGCCCAGACCGAGGCGGAAAAACTGCGCCGGGCAGCCAAGGGCGTGTGAGTCAGCTCCTACGTGCCGAAGCCGACCGGACGGGCGTGCTCCTGGCCGAACTCGATGTAGCCGATGCCATCGGCGGGGATCACCATCTGGCGACCGGACGCGTCGGTCAGGGTCAGCAGGCCGTCTCCAGCGCGAGCGGTCGAGTAATCGCCGAGGACTTGGGCGATCGTCTGGTGGACGTTGAGGGTCACCTCTCGGCTCACATTGCGGATTCCGATCTTTACTTCCATGGTTGCCTTTCTCGTGGCACTGACGGTTTTTCAGGACGACTGCGTCGCGGTCACACGCCAGTCTCGCCCTGGATGGCGGGGCGGATGACGATTCGTGTCCAGGCGCCGACATAGATGCGCATGTCGGGACTGATCTGGGTACGGGTAGTGATGGGTTCGGTGGGCAGGGAGGCCGTGGCCGGTGCGACGAACGTGCCATTGGCCGAGTCGAGGTCGTTAACGTACCAGTAACCGTCGGCGGAGGTGAGGTAGGCCTGACGGCGGCTGCACCCGACATCCGGTTCGCAGTCAATGTCTGGATGGATGTTGCGGCTGGCGGAATGACGCCCGATCAAAGCCGAATCCCGCAAGACGATGATGCGGGGCGGCCCCTGGGGGGGCATCGGATCAGCCGACTCCTGGAAGGCGTACCACTGGGGATCGACCCAGATTTCCGCCACGTGCGGCACATGCCGGGTGACCGGGCCGGTGGGGGCCGAGTCGCGTATTGTCTCGGAAGGGGCGCTGGTTCCGGTTGAGGTGACCGCGTCACCGGCGGGCACGCCTGTGACGGGAATTTCTGGGATGGGTACTGCCGGGATGGACGTGTCCGAGCCTGCGGCATCCACGCCAAGGTGAGGCGCATCAGGCTGTGCCGAACCAGCCTGGTGGGTTCCTGCTGCATCCGCACCGGGTTGTTCCGTTCCTGGCTGCGCCACACTGGGCTGGCCCTCGTCAGGCTCCACCGTACTGGACTGGTCTGCGTCCGGCTGATGGACGGTGGACTGATCTGTTCCAGAGTGGTTCGTACCGGTTAGAGATGAAGCTGACAGATCCGCGCCGGACTGGTCATCCCCACCATGTTGCGCGCCAGACTGTTGCGCGCCGGATTGTTCCGCGCTGGATTGTTCTTCGCTCGACACCCCTGCACCAGACTGTGCGCCACTCGACGCTGCTCCATCAGACTGGCTCGCATCGGACTGTTCCACACCGGAGCGCTCCGTTCCTGGCTGTTGCCCAGCGCGTGGACCTGGGCCGGTCTCCTCGTCCCCAGACCGACCTGCCTCGTCGTCCGCCGTCTTGGCTGGTGGCAACCCTAGTTCCGTACGGAAGTCTTGGTTGGGCAGAGCCCCGGTGGTGTAGTCGTACCCGCAGGCTTCGCAGAACAGGGCGTCTCCGGCTCTCGGCGATCCGCAGTTGGGACATGTGGTCTCGCCGTGGGGTGGCTCCACGGGTTCCGCTCCGGTGTCGACGACCGGCATTCCGCACTGATCGCAAAAGTCCTGTGATTGAGTTTCGTGTCCGTCCACGCATCGGGCCATTGTTATCCCCTTATCCTCGTCGTCCGTGTGGATGCCGTGTCCAAAGCCATCTCATCGGCTTTGTCGATGTTCTTCTTCAAGCGCACTGTCCCCGTAGCAGCGTCGGCGACGTCGACCACCCGTTCCAGACGGGCCGCTGCTTCCGCATTGCCGGTCTGAGCCGCCAGCTGGACGGCCCGGCCCAGCTTCTGGGTGGCCGTGCGATCGTCGCCCTGGGCACGGGCGGCCAACCCCTCCTGGATGGCGGAGGCAAGTTCGGCCTGGCCGGTGTAATGGGCGACCTCAGGGCTGATCCCAGCTGTCAGGCTCGGATCGGCGGACCATTTCGCCTTGATCAAGCCTTGGGTGAGGATGGCCGCCCCAGTGCTGAGCTGGACCCGGGCCGCGAGTTGTTCGGTGCCGACGGCCTTGGCGGGCAGGCGGATGCTGATGTGATAGTCGCGGGATTCGTCTCCCCAGGCTCCGGTCGGATAGGTGCTGGTCAGGGCGTCGACGGGCGCCCCGCGATGGGTCAGGTCTTCGACCGTGGGGGAGACCTGGCGTACGAACACGATCTGGGCGCCTTGTGGGATCCACACCCGTAGGGCCGCATCGGGAACCCCGCGGGACATCGAGCGCGCGATCAGTTCCTGGAAGATCTGGGGCAATTCGCGCGGACTGGGAATGACGTCGACAGTTCCGAGCAGGGCTTGGGCGATCTTGCGGATCTCCGAGACCTGCCACTCGACCCCGATCCCGCGGCAGTCGACCTGGAATTCACCCAGGCAGGCCCGGATTGAGGCTTCGAGCTGGGTCACCGACTCGTTGTGGTTCTCCCCATCGGTCAGCAGGATGGCATGACGTCCGGCCAGGGAAGGGATGGAGCGGAACAGAGATCGCGCGAGCAGAAGCCACGATCCCATGGCCGTACCCCCGTCGGCGCGAAAGGAGGCGATGGCCAGTTTGGCGGCCGCCCGGGAGTTTGCGTCCATCCGTACCATCCCTGGGCCAGAGGACACGCGGGGGAAAGCCAGGTACGCACGGTGGTTGCCGGCGATGATGGCGAAGTAGGTTCCGTCTAGGATCGTGTCCACGGCCACCATGGCCGCGTCTTTGGCCGCTTGCATGTTGACCAGCCCCATCGACGCCGACGTGTCCACGATCACGATCTCCCCGACATCACCGACCCCGGTCTGACCTGCTGCCCCCGCTTCAGAACAGGTGATGCGGACAATCGCATTGACATCAGTGCTACCGTCGGCGAGGTACTCGTTCTGGTAGACCATCGATGTGAAAACAGCCATAGGTCTAGTGTAGACCGGCTCTCAGACATGAATGGGTGCAGGAAGGGTGGGACCCTCCGATTCAGTGGAAGATGGGGCGACACCCTGAGTGTCTGCTTTCAGCCGGGCACAGGACACTGTGACATTGTCGTGGCCGCCCTGCTCGTTCGCCCACGCGACAAGGCGAGATGCCAGGTCGAGCGGTGTCGGGTCCTCACCGCCGCATTGGCCGATCACGTCAGACATCGCCGAGGCTTCCGACGCGAAGTTCCACAGTCCGTCGGTACACACCACGAGCCAGCCGGACACGTCGATGGTGATCGTCGCGTAGTGGGGCACCAGGTCTGTGGCGTCGCGGCCCAACCACTTGGTGATCGTGTGGGCGAACAGCGAAGCTTCGGCCTCTGCCCGCCCGGCTCCAGAGTCGATGCCGTCCTGAGCCAGAGAATGGTCCTTGCTCAGCTGGCAGGGCACGCCACCGTCGGGGAACCAGTACACCCGTGAATCGCCCAGGTTGACGCAGGAAACGACATTGTCGTCGATCAGGGCCAGGGCAATAGTCGTGGCCGCAGAATTGTGGGAGGCCGGGTCTGTGCCTTCGATGACCGCCTGGTTGGCGGCCTCGACCGCTTGGGTCAAGAGCGCCTCGATGGCAGCTGCGCGCGAGCTCGGGGTACCGGTGCCCTGGGGGTTGTTGGCCCACACCATGGTGCAGGCTGCTTGCGCGGCGGCCATCGATGCCACGTCGGAGGCTTCGGAGGTGGTCACGCCGTCGCAGACCACCACGACTGCCCGGGTGCTGGAGGCCTGGCAGGCCAGAGCGTCTTCATTGTGGGCGTGCACCAGACCGATGTCGCAGACTCCGGCCACCCAGTCCACCGGGGTCAGCTCATAGTGCTCCCGCAGGCTCTTGGCCTTCTGCCCGCACTTCAGGCAGTATCCGTCGATTCCCAGTTCCCCGCCGCAGGACACACAGGCGGACGGGTATGGGCTCTCGGGTGCGATGGGCCGCAAGGGGATGGTCGGTTCCACGCTCTCCGCGGACCACTCCACCCCCGGCGCACCATGGTTGAAGGCTGTCATATCACTGTCCATTTCCTCAAGGCGTTGGCCTGGTCGATCAGTGCGACACGGGTGGCTAAGTCGTGTTCGAACCCCGCCTGTTGGCGCAGGATAGATTCGATTTTAGCTTTCAGGTCGGCTTTCGTCACAGGCACGTTGCCGACACTGGGCACCGTGCTCCGCCGTGCGGCCCGCAGATTCGGGAAGGTGGCCAGGGGCAACGCCCGCTTGAAGATCTCCAACTCCAGGCGCAGGCGCTCTTCAGCGGAGCTGCCGGAGTCCTTGATGGCCTCGTAGGCCCGGGTCAGATCGGACAAGCCGCGCCCGGAATACGTCAAGTACGAGGCGGCCAGTCGCCGGGACTGGGACCAGCCACCCGATGTGGTCGGGACCAGGTCGAGGGCGGCCAACACGGCGCCGGTGTCCGCGATCTGCCCGTGTGGATTGGTGTGTTTGGCCCGGACCCGGGCCAGGCCGAAGGCTGCGCCTGGCACGTAAGCCCCGTCCGTGGACGCGCAGATTTGGTACAACTGCTCGGCGATGTCGAGTTCGCCACCCATCTCACACGCCACGGCGAGGGCGAACTTGGGGGCCAGTTCACCGGGCACCTGTCCGTACACAGCATTGAAACACGACTGGGCCTGGCTCCAATCGCCTGTATTGAGGGCTGCCAGTCCTTCGATCCAGGCCGCCCTCCATTCCCACGGATCGGCGGTAAGAATCTCATTGACCGTGACGGCCAGGACATCGGTGGCACCGATTCCAATGGCCGCCAGGCACAGTTCGAGGCGTACTTCCAAAGTCTTATTAGGTGCTGCCAACAGCGACTGGAAGCGCTCTTTGGGCGGCATGGCGGGGTCGATCGAGGCCAGCATCGCGGTGGCTGGGTCGCCAGGATCGGGTTTCAGGCGGGGCAACTGCCGCCAGGTGAACGCGTCGGAGACCACGGTCGGCGGGTCGAACAGATCCGAGGGAGCCGACGATGTGGCCGCTGTCAGATGGGAGGTGCTGACGACCTCGCGCAGAACCCCCAACATCTGGTGGCGCAACTCGTCCACCGAAGAGAACCGGTCGCTGGGATCAGGTGCGCAGGCCTTGGCGATCAACTTGTAGACCGAGTCGTAACTAACGAACAACGGTACCTGATCCGGCGGGGGCAGAGTGGTGGCATAGGTGGTCTGGTAGCCCTTGACCTCAGCGCAACAGACCAGCAGTGTGCGCCCGATCGTGAAGATGTCCGAGGCGACCGAGCAGCCCAGGGTCGCCACTTCCGGGGCCTGGAATCCGACGGTCCCGAAGATGACAGATTCGTCGTCGTCAATGCGGCGTACTCCGCCCATGTCGATGAGCTTCACCGAATCTTCGACGTGCATCAAGTTGTCGGGCTTGAAATCGCAGTAGAGCAGTCCTCGGGAGTGCAGGAAGCTGAAGGCCGGCAGGATTTCCAGGACGTACGCCAGCCCCTGGTCGACCGGGAGCGGGTTGTAGGCTCCGCCAGTTTCGGTGATCCGGTCTTTGAGCACCTGTTTCAAGGAGCGCCCGCCGACGAACTCCATCACGATGTAGGCCCCGCCCTCATGGGTGACGAAGTTGTAGATTTCCACGATCAACGGGTACTGCAGTTCCGCCAGGTAACGTTGTTCGGACATGGCCGCCTGCATGGAGGCCTCGTCACCGGCGTTGAGCAGCCCCTTGAGGACGACCCATCGGTCGGACACATTGCGGTCTTGCGCCAGGTAAATCCACCCCATGCCGCCATGCGCCAGACAGCCACGTACCTCGTACTGCCCTGCGACAACATCTCCTGCGGACAGTTTGGGGGTGAAGGAGTACGGCTTGCGGCAACTCGGGCAGTACCCTTCGACCCGGCCTGGGGCGTCGGGGGTGGAACGCCCGACCTCGGCTCCGCAATGGGGACAGAATCGCCTGTCTTCCGGCACTTCTGGATTGGCGAGGATCGCGGATTGCGGATCGACGAGCGGTTCCGGGGGTACGGTGGTGTACCCCGAACCGAGGTGGCCCGTCGTCGCGCGGGACCGGGTGGGGCGGGTGCGGCCGGTTCCTGTGCCGACACGGGCCGTGCCCAAGCTGATGGTCCCGATCCGGCCGGTGGTGGTCGGGTGAACCGGTGCTGGCGCTGGGACCGACCCCGCCGGAGCACCGCAGGCGTTGCAGTAGCCGTCGACGATTTGACCGTGGCATCCGGGCATGTGGCAGGGGCCGGTTGGTCGAAGAGACGGGATGGCGCCGGGGACCCCGGACTCAGGGGGTGGGGGCGCGGCGGGCGCCGCAGGACGCGCGGCAGGGGACGGCTGCTGGGCTGCAGGGGTGGGCGTGTGGGCCGGCGGGAGAGGGATCTGCGGCGACGGGGCAGGCGGTTGGGCCACAGGACTGGATGGGGATGAGTGGGAAGGCTGTGGGGCAGGTGGAACAGACTGGCGGGGGTCCGGGCTCAGCTGGGGCGTGGCCATGCCGCAGACATTGCAGTAGCCGTCCTGGATCATGCCCCGACAACCCGGTTGCGTACATCTCACGACTGCCTCCCTGAGGCCTCATAGGCGGTGATCAGGGGGTCGATGACGGCCAGGGGCACTGGGTGACGCCCCAATAGTTCGCGGATCTGCCAGGACAAAGCTGAGCCCAGAGGATCCTTCGACGCCGGATGGACGGCTTCGGCCTTCTCCAAGCGGGTGAGCAAGGAGGTGACTTGGGCGTACGCCTGTTCGTTGGCTTGCTGCACGATGTCCAGAGCCGCACTGACCTGGTCCAAGCGGGCCAGATAGGCGTCCACCTCGGGCTGGGAAGCAGGGATGTCCCCCAGGGATTCCACGTGTGGGACCGCGTACTTGGGGGCAGGTTCGACGCTTTCGGATGTCTTGCGCACCAGATCTGCGATGGCCTGTTCCCTGGCGATCAGAGCCGAGCGAATGGCCTGGGCCCGAGCGACCTTCTGGGCGGTCATGGCCCGCTCGGCGTGCCCCACGATCAGATCGCGTTCCATGCGGGCGGCCCGTACCTCCAAAGGAGCCAGCACACCGCCGATGTCCGCACCGCGATCCGCCTTGTCAACCAGGTCTTTCACGTCGGTGGCCAGGTCGGCCACCTGAGGGTCGGTGGCTTGGCGCACGGCAGCCGGATCCAGCCCGGCCTGGTCACGGATCCTGTCGACCTGGGCCACGAGGGCGGTGATTCGGGCGGAGGTTTCCGTAGCGCGGGGAGCGAGTTGGAAGCGGGAGTTGAGCTGTGAGATGAGAGCGTCCAGCATCCGGCAGGCTTCGGGCAGCGACAGGGCCAGGCCTCCGCCGGCGGTCAGCGAAGTGCCTGGGGTCAACATGTCATTGAGACTGGCCCAGGTCATGACGGCTAGCTTTTGCAGGTCGACGGTCGTCACACGGCCCGAATCCCAGATCCTGGTCAGATCCGCGTACCGGTCCCGGATCGCCTGCCACACCGTCAGTGTCATGGCGATGTCTTGAACACCTTGGGTATTGCCGGTTTCTTGCAGCTTCTGGTCGAGTCGGTTCAGGTCTGAGCGGCGGTCGTCGATCCACGTGCCCAGCTCGGACAGGTAAGCCAGCATCTGCTGGGCGGTGGGCGGGTTCTGGACCGAACCAGCAGGCCAGGGGACACTCATGCGTACTCCCGAGTCCGGGCGTGGATGCCCGCCAAGGTGGCGATGATGGCGATCACGCAGGCCGCCGCGACCATCACGATATACCACAGGGCCTGGACAACCAGACTGTCCTCATCCGGGCGATCGGAGGAGATCATCGAGCCGAGAACCGAGGCCTGGGATGTCCACGGTGACGAGTCGACGATCAGAGAGGAACGCTGGGCCGGGTCAGAGGTGTTGGCGATAGTGTCTTGGCGCTGGTTCAAATCGTCGACGAACTTGTTGGCGAGACCATTGCGGGTTAGAGTCGCCTGAATATCTTGGACCAGTGTCCTGGTCTGGGCCTCGTAGCTGGAAGCTTGGAGGGGATCCAGGACGGACATCGCGGCCATCGATTGGGAGTCCCATGTTTGGGCTTGGGCTTCGGAGACGATGGCCACGCGCGAATCCACTTGTTGGGCAGCGGCGGAATGACCGGCGTAGACACCGATGACCGTCACTGTGCCGACCATGGCCAGCAGGCCGACAGCCAGGCCGATGTTGAGAAAACGGCGAGTGCGCCGGGCCGTCAGCACCAGTCCGGCGAGAAATCCGAGCACCCCGATCCCAGCCATCACCAGGCCGATCACGAGGAAAGCCACGCTGGCGGATTGGTGGGCGCCGACGGGGGTGGAGTGGGCCGTGATCTGAGCGTCGATCGCGGAATACAACGTCTGGAGCGATTGGGCGGTGGAAGCGCTCACACCCGTGGTTTGAGCCTCCTGATGAGCGATGACGATGCCGTCTTGCCACTGGCGGATGGCCGAGGCCACACCGGTCAGATCCGACGGGTTGGAAGCGTTTGCGGCAGCCGTCAGCAGCCAGGTGTCGATCTGGTCGGACGAGGTTTGGTAGGCAGTCCACGCGGGGTCTTGCGGGTCGAGGCAGTACGTGAAGGCTAGGGCCTGGGCATGGGCGACTTCGGTGCGCAGGTCACGCAGGTTCTGGTCCTGGATCATGGTGGCCGCCGCTGACTGTTGATGGGACCCGGTGGCCACGACTGAGGCGATGCACAACGCCGTGGCGAGCAAGGTCCACACGATCAGGCAGGCCCGCACAATCCGGAAGAACACCGGACCAGGGATCGTCCGGCGAGCCGCTGACGTCGGCTGGCGTGTGGCAATGGCCGTAGCTGGTGATGAAGCCGGCCAGCGGGGTGAAGCGCCCGGGGTGGCTGGTGAGGGCCGGGCTTGGACGGGTGGTGGCATCAGTGGCTCGCATCCGAGACTGGTTCATCAGGGTCGTTTTTCTGGGAAGCAGGGACGATGTCTTGGGGGAGGATTGTGCGCAGTTGTTCCAGGGTTGGATCCTGAACATCCTTCAACCTCCAGGCCATGCCGGAGATGGCAGCTTCGAAGGTGTTGCGGGCGAAGCGCCCATTGCCGAAATTCTCATCGCGAAGTTGTAGGGCCAACACGGCACGAAAAGCTCGCACACTCTCCTCGGGCACATCAAAATCTGCTTCGGCGGCCATGGAGCAGAAGATCTGGACCAGTTCGTCGTCCGAATAGTCGGGGAACGTGATCGTTGTCCTGAAGCGGGATTCCAGTCCGGGGTTCTCGGCGATGAAACCGGCCATCGGCCCCGGATATCCGGCGACGATGACGACGAGGTCGCCGCGGCGGTCCTCCATCTCCTTGACCAGCGTGTTGACGCACTCCAGTCCGTACTGGTCTCCCGACAGCGAGTACGCCTCGTCGATGAACAGGACTCCACCCGCGGCCTTCTCGACAACCTCGGCTGTCTTGATGGCTGTTTGCCCCAGGTATCCGGCCACGAGTTCTGAGCGGTCCACTTCCGTGAGGTGGCCTTTCGACAACAGGCCCAGTGCGCGGTAGATGCCGGCGACCAGGCGTGCCACGGTGGTCTTGCCCGTGCCTGGGTTCCCGACGAAGACGAGGTGGCGAGTGACCGTGGGGTCCTTCAACCCGGCTTTGTGCCGCAGGCCTTGGATGCGCAGGATGGCCGACTGGCGGTGGATCTCGTCCTTGACCGACTGCAACCCGATCAGGGAGTCCAGGTCGGCGAGTAGTTCCTCAAGGCTCTTGGGCTCTTCGGGTGGCTCGGCGGGAGTGGATGTGGTGGATTCGGCGGCTGCCGTGGCTGGGGCGGCGCCGGGGTCGGCGGGGTTCGGCGAGGTGGAAGCGCCTTCACCGGCTGGTGGCGTGCCGGGAAGTATGGGTGGCGCCGCACTCGTGCCCGCCGGGGAGACGGCGGGTGTGCCGTACTGGCCCGGCGTCGGTAGCAGCGGGAAGGCGCCGGGTCCGTGGGGATCCAGGCCTGTCAGGTCGAAGGGGCTGGTGGTGCTCAGGTCGCGGATGGCTTGGCCCTGTTGGGCGGTGACAGCCCGCAGTTTGGCCATGACCTGGCCCAAGACGTCGGGAGCCTGGCGGGTGAATTCGGCCATCAATTCTTGTTCAGTCGGTTCCTGGTTCATGATCACCCCAGATCGAGCGTGGAACTGGGTGTCGTCGTCTTGGGAACGCTGACCGGTCTGACGACGACCCGGCCCGCAGAGAACTTCTCGGCGAGGAAGCGGCCATGGACCACCAGGGCCTCGGCGTCCTTGGCCAGGACGGCGTCATAAATCTTGTCCACCGTCGCGGCGAGGAGGTCCAGTTGGTCGATGAGGACCAGGAGCGAGGAGCGTCCCTCATCGACGGGGCGGGTGTCGGCCCAGTCACGGGGCAGACGTACGTAACTGCCCACTGTCTGGGGGAGATAACTGGTCGCTGTGGCGATCAGAGAATACTGGTCAGCCGATGTCAGACCGGCGTTGCTCATGCGTGGAAGCGTTTCCCTGAGCCGCTTGGTGATCCTCCTCACCCGGGCGATGACCGCCGTGGACAGCCCGGCGGAGACCACTTTGGCATCCATGTGGTCCAAGGCCGAGGCAATGTCAACTTCTGTGGGTGCGGCCGGAGTGACAGGGGCCCCCGTCTCCTGTTCGTCACGGAACCAATCGAAAAGACCCACCTTGACTCCTGTCAGGCTTTCATGTCGACGTTGAGACGGTTATCGATGGTGACGGCAGGCTGGTTCTGGACCCGGTCCAGATAGCTGCGGGACTTGGCCACCTCCTGCTCCAACACCGAGATCGTCTGAGACATGTTGGTCAGGGCCTTGGCCTTGAAGGCGTCGATGGAATCCATCGTCTCGTAGATGTTCTTGAACGCCTCTTGCAATTGGGGCAGGCCGATGCTCGACGACGCGGCCTGCTCCTGGATGGCGGCCGAGTTGTCCTTGAGCATCTCGGACGTGCGCTGGATCAGGGCGGAGGTCGTGGTGTTGAGAGCTGTGATCTGGTCGAGGACGAGCTTCTGATTGCCCAGGGCCGAGGCCACGATGACGGCTGTCCTCAAGGCGGCCACGGTGGTCGTGGAAGCGCGGTCAACACCCTTGATCAACTCGATGTTGTTCTTGATGATGATGTCGATGCTGAGGTAGTTCTGGATCGAGACTGCCAGTTGTGTCAGCAGGTCCTGGTGCTTTTGGCGTACATAGAAAAGGACATCTTGGCTCAGCGCCTGGGCCCGGGCCGGATCGGTGGCGGTCAGTTCGGCCACCCGTGCGGTCAGCTGGGTGTCGAGGTGCTCGGCGATGTAGACGTATTGGTTGAGCCGGCCCATGGTCTGCCACAGGTTCTGCTTTTCCATGTTGAGCGCGACGTTGTCCCTGGTCAACTCGTCCTGGCCCGAGCGCAGGGCGTGCAGAATGGCGTTGAGATGATCCTGGGACGACTGGTACTTGCGGAAATAATCTTGAACATTGCGCCCGAAGGGGAGGACGCCCAAGATTTTCTTCGTGACACCGGTGCTTTCGTGAGGATCGAGGTCTTCCACAGTACGGCGAAGGTCCATCAGGGTCTTGCCGACCGTCGAGCCCTGCGCCAATCCTCCTTCGCTCATCGCCTTGACCGGCGCGGACAGGAGGCGGTTCGAGGTTTCCGCAGCTTTCTGGATATCGGTGTCGCCCATCGCTCGTACTGCGTCTGCCTGGGCGGCGAACTCAGGAGACTTGGTCTGTGCCTGATCGATCTGTGTCATGAACGAGGAAACCTTGTCGTCCAGAATGGGCACTTGAGACGGGTCGACCTGGGGGGCCATGGCCGGAGCTTGCGTCGTCGCGACGACCGGCATGGGGTCCGGGGCTTCCAGAGTCAAGATTCCAGCCCCTGGGGCTGAGGGAGCAGGCGCCGGCAGGGTCTGCACGGGTGGTGCGGGCTGGGCTGCCATAGCAGGCGGGGTTGCCGCAGCGGCTTGGGATGCTGCAGAGTCGGACATAGATTCCTCCATCGCGGTTCGTCCCTATAAATGTACCGGCTCGACGCTGAGACACGGTAGTCAGTCCGTCCAGAGTCGATGAATGGGTGATGAATCAGGGTTGGTGGGCAGGGTGGTGAGACTGTGGCCCATTTTTTGTCGGAGGGTCGTGATGGAATAGGAACATGGCGATATCGTACCGGCTCGTGAGGCAGTCCTTCGACAAGGACTGTGTTCTCGATGATGCCCAACTCCAGGTCACCGGGCATCGTCGTGGCGTGATGCTCGTTCTGGGGGGGCCGCGTACGGGCAAGACAACGGCACTGGTTGAGGCGTCGGTGGCGGCTTTGCGTGATGGGTCGTCGCGGGTGATCTTCCTCGCCGGGTCGCGTCAGGCCCGGTTGGTGGTGCGGGCGAGGGCCGGTGTTCGCGCTCCCGAGTTGGCGGGGCGGTTGACGGTGACGACTTTCTACAGTTTCTGTCAGTCGATCGTTGTGAAGCACCTGGAGCCTGGACGGATTCCTTCCGTCTTGTCTGCCGCGCGGCAGGACAGTTATATCCGGGATCTGGTCACGGGGCAGCCGCAGGATGCCTGGCCGGAGCGGTTCGGCCTGGCCAGGCAGACTCTGCAGTTCGCGGCCAGCGTTCGAGAGGCGGTTGCGGCTTGTCAGCGCGGGGGATTGTCTCCTCAGGATGTGGTGGCCGCAGGAATTGATCAGCTTCGCGACGATTGGGTCAGTCTGGGCCGGTTTTACCAGGAGTATCTGGACGTTCTCGGGATGTCGGCAAGGCTGGATTACCCGGAGATTCTGGTCAGGGCAGCGAGTTTGCTGAGACAAGAGCAGGTGCGCGCCGATGTCAGTCCGCCCGGTTCGATGGTCGTGGTGGACTGTGTGGAGGACATGGATTCGGCTCAGATCGAGGTCCTCGACGCGTTGGTGGAAGCGTCGTTGCCGACGATTCTTGCGGCCGATCCGGACGCGCAGGTGTTTGGATTCCGCGGCGCCCGGCCACGGTCGGCAGGGGAGATGCTCCAGCAATGGTCTGGACGGGGGATAGACACTCATATTGTCGTGCTGGAGCAGGGCCACCGCGTCGCAGCTGAGATTGACCAGGCGTGTTCCCAGTTCAGGCGGCGTATCCCGCTGCCAGCGGGGATCGATGTGTCAGACCTGGCCAGGTACCGGCAGTCTGCGCCCGACGGTGAAGGTGAGGCGATCAAACTGATTGTCTCCCATGGTGGGGCTGAAGCTGATCACATCGCACGGATCTTGCGCCGGGCCCACGTGCTTGACGAGGTGGCCTACGAAGACATGGCGATCCTGGTCCGCAAGACCAGTCAGTTCTCGCGCTATGTCCTGGCCTGTGAGCAAGCTGGTGTACCAGTGGTGGTCTCAGGCGATGAGATCCAGCTCAGTCGCGAACCCATCGTCACCTGGCTGTTGGACCTGGTGAAGACGACCACACCGGACGTGGCCGGGGAGGAGGAGGATGGCTCGGCGGGGCGGGCCGGTGGAGGCCTGCGCGTCGCGGACCTGTTGTGGCAGGTGTGGAAGGAATCAGGACTTCAGGAGACGCTGATGACCGAAGCAGAGGGGTCGGGTCCTGAGGCCTTACGAGCCCATCACGGGCTCGACGCCGTCATGGAGTTGTTCACAGTGGCGTCGGCCTTTTCTGATTTGGCTATTGACAAGGGGATACATGCTCTGATCGAGGCTGTCGCCAACCAAGAGATACCCGAAGATCTGCCACGTTCGTCGTCGTGGACCGCATCAGCCGTACGACTGACCACCGCGCACCGGGCCAAGGGTAGGACATGGTCGGTTGTCGTCGTGGCTGGGGTGGAAGAAGGGACCTGGCCGCTGGACCCACCACCTGCCCCCCTCGTGTCGGTGACTGGATTGGTTCCAACGTCGATGGATGACCAGGAGATCATGGCAGCCGAGCGCAAGTTGCTCTATACGGCCTGTTCCAGTGCCAGTCGTCGTCTGATCGTCACAGCCGTCGATGACGGTGAACGTTGCCCCTCGTCATTCTTCGACCAGATCGTGGCCGAGACGCGGCATCTGGACTCCAGCCCACCAGCCGACATGCTGTCGGCGTGGGAGGTCGTGGGCCGACTCAGACATGTGGTGGCCGACCAGACCGCTCATCCGGCACTGAGGCAAGCTGCCTGTGACCGTCTGGCCCGATTGCAGGACTCTCAGGTCTTCCCCGGTTGCGACCCGTGTCAGTGGTGGGGGGTCGACCCGAGGCTGAGAGGTGCTTCGGCCGGGCCAGACAGTTCAGACACGGTCATCAACTCGGATCTCCTGCCACCTCATCTGTCCGGGCTTCATCCGATCCCTCTTCCTGCGCCAGTCACCTTGTCAGCCAGCCAGGTTGAGGCCCTGTTAGCTTGTCCGAGGCGATGGTACTTGTCTCACCGGGCGATGGCCGACCGGCCGGAGTCTGCCAGAACCCGGATCGGCTCGGCGCTGCATGCGCTGATCCAGGATCCCGACGCGGGCCTGGAGCAGATGGTCGACGATCTTCGGGCCAGCTGGGACGAGATTGACTTCCCTGCTGAGTGGATGCGGCAAACCGAATTCGATCAAGCATGCTTGTGCCTGGAGCGATTTCACGCTCTTAGCCAGGCCCGGTCCCGGGAGGTCTTGGCGCGAGAGACGACCGTGGCCTTCGACCTCGTTTCGGGGGGCCCCGTGCGGGTTCAGGGGAGGATCGACACCGTCGAACGCGACGACACTGGTCGGGTGTGGATCGTCGACTTCAAGACGGGCAAACAGGTGCCGACCAGGGCGCAGGCCGCTGCCAACATTCAACTGGGGTTGTATCAGCTGGCAGCCCTGGAGTCGGGATTGCCCCTGGTGGACGACCAAGACATCGTGCTGGGCGGAGCGGAACTGGTTTACCTGAGAAGCGCTGCCCGAAAAGGATCCCGTCTTCCCAAAGTCCTCGCTCAGGAATCCTTGCAGAAGGTCCGGCACCTAGTCGACGAGCCAGTCCTGCCCATTGTGAGCACACAGCTCGCCGAGGGGATCACCGATCCGCAGCAGTTCCCGACCTGGGTCCACCACCGTGTCGCGATCGCTGCGGCCGTCCTGAGGAGTGGGGACTACTCGCCGGTTGCCAGTCAGGACTGCCGTACCTGCCCTTTCACACACGGATGTCCGATCGTGGCTGAGAGGCCGGTGCGAACATGAGATCGATGCTGACTACGCCTGACGATCTGTGCCAGATCATGGGGATTCCGTTCTCCGACGAACAGATCGAGGCGATCACGGCGCCGATGGCTCCCTCGGTGATCATCGCGGGAGCCGGAACTGGTAAGACAACCGTCATGGCGGCTCGCGTGGTCTGGCTGGTGGGCCGCGGCGAGGTTGCGCCCGAACGGGTGCTCGGCTTGACCTTCACCCGCAAGGCGGCCTCCGAACTGTCCTCACGGGTACGGGCGGGGCTGGCTCTGGTGGGAGTCGACGACGCGTACCCCAGGATCTCCACCTACGATGCCTTCGCCTCCCGTCTGGTGTCCGAATTCGGGGCGTGGCTCGGGGTCAATTCATCGTCGCGGGTGCTCACGGGCGCCGAACGGCACATCCTGGCCGACCAGGTCGTCCGGACTGCCAGCGAGCCGCCTGGGACCCTGGCTGACAAGGCCATGTCGACGATCATCTCAGGCCTGTTGAAGCTGGAGGAGGCGATCCAATCCCATCTGGTCACCGATGACGCGATCGAGGAATACACCACCAGATTCATGGGTGATCTCGACCAGGCCCCGCTGTATCGCGGTGCGCCCTATGTCAGCATCACTGACGCCAAGCAGACCGCCGCCGAGCGGTTGGATCTGCTTCACCTCTGCCAGGCCTATCGCGATCTCAAAGCTCGCCACTCAGTGGTGGAGTTCTTTGACCAGATGGTGATCGCAGTCCGGCTCGCGACGCAGTTGCCGGAAGTCGGGGCGGTGCTGAGGCAACAGTACGGCCTTGTCATCGTGGATGAATACCAGGACACGTCGCCTGCCCAGGCTCAGCTGCTCAGCCGCCTGTTCGGAACGCAGGCGGGGGTGGAAGGCTACCCCGTCACGGCAGTCGGGGATCCCTGTCAGGCCATCTACACCTGGCGAGGGGCAGCAGTGGACAACATCTACTCCTTCCATGCGTCGTTCGTCTCAGCGAATCCGAGGACGTACGTCTTGAGTGTCAACCGGCGCTCGGGTGCGTCCATTCTGACGGCGGCCAATGCGGTCGCTGCTGACGTCAGGGCCGACCCCTTGGTGGCGGGACAACGCGCACAGCCACTGGTCGCCAGTGAGCAGGCGGTTGCTTCCGACGTGGTCGTCCGCCAATTCGAATCGGCCGACGAGGAAGCCGACTGGATCGCCGATTCGCTGGCCGAGGCTCGGGCGACGGGCACGATCACCCACTGGGGGCAGGCGGCAGTCTTGCTCCGCCGCAACCGTGAGATCGGCCAGATCGTGCAAGCCTGTGGCCGACGGGGGATTCCCGTGGCGATCCAGGACATGGGCGGATTGCTGGGCATCGAAGCGGTGTCTCAGGTCTACGCGATCATCAAGGTTGTCACGGATCCGTCGTCGAACCCCGAGGTTGTGGAGATTTTGTCTGGCCCGCGTTTCCGTCTGGACGCCCAGGATCTGGGTCATGTGGGCAGGCGAGCGCGCGACCTGGCTCTGGCCAGGGGCGGGCCCCGCGAGCAGGTACGGCTGGTGGATGCTGTCATGGACGCGGGTGACCAGTCGTGGACCTCACATCTCACCCCGGGGGCCCGATGGGCCCTGGCCCGGCTGGCCGGAAACCTGCGTCTGTTGGGGACGCATCATGGCACGGTGGTGGACCATGTCAGGCGAATCATGTCTCAGATCGGCCTCGACACCGAAATCCACGCCAGTCAGGAAGGGGCAGGACCCCACCTGCGGCAATTCTTATCCCACGTCGCGGATTTCGCGGCGACCAGGCCCGACACATCATTGTCCGCCTTGGCTGCGTTCCTTCGGGCTGAGGAGGAGTTCGGGGTCGGTCTGACCCAGGCCGCGCCAACCGGGCCAGACGCGGTGAACGTCATGACGATCCATCGGGCCAAAGGCCTGGAATGGGACTGCGTCTATCTGCCGTGTGTGGTGGACAGAATCTTTCCCGGTGACAGGGTCACCGACAACCCTCTGACCTCACCGGCCGGGTTGCCCACCTCGCTCAGATCGGATGCGACGTCTATGCCACAACTCGGACCGGTGACCAACAAGGGATTAGCCGCCTTCAAAGAGGAATTGAAGCAGGCCTTGAATCTTGGTGAGGACCGGTTGGCTTACGTGGGTCTCACCCGGGCCAAGCGCCGTCTGGTGATCACGGCGCACCGGCGAAGCCCGGATTCATCCAGGCCCCGGGACCTGTCGCGGTATATCACTACCATTGCGGGATTGCACCTGGGCGAGGTGAGCCTGCTTGACGACGTCAATGACGGTGAGCCGGACTCTGGGTTCCTGAGGACCGGGTCAGGTGCGATGCTGCCCGCCGACGACCCCAGATGGCAGGAGAGCGCGGTTGCTGTGCTACGAGCCGTGCGCGGTGTGCCCACTTGGGATCCTGGCGAGCCTGACGACCAGGTCAGGGCCGAGATCGCAGACTGGGATGAACGGATCTCCTGGCTGGACCAACGGGCGAACACTCCACAGGTGGTGGACGTTGTTGTGCCGACCCCCTTGTCGACTTCACAACTGGTCCGGATGGATGACCATCCTGCGCAATTCGCGGCCCGACTGGCCCGGCCCTTGCCCCATCCACCCTCCCGGCGCACCGACACCGGATCGCGCTTCCATGCCTGGGTCGAGCAGTACTACACGTCGTCTCCCCTGGTGCAGGTCGGGGACGACGGACCCGACCCATCCGCGGTACTCGCCCGAGCGCAGGAACACTTCTTGGCCAGTCCGTTCGCCACAGCCCACCCGTGTGCCATCGAACAGGAATTCATGACGACAGTGGGCGGACATCCGGTTTCCGGCAGGATCGACGCTATTTTCCGGGCCGACGACAACCCGGGTCTGGTCCCAGATGGCAAACATGTCTTGATCGTCGACTGGAAAACCGGGTCAACCCGGGGCAGCCCAACCCAGCTGGCGGTCTACGCGAGGGCCTGGGCCGCAGCATCCCAGGTCGGTTGGGATGATGTCTGCGCCGGGTTCTACTACGCTGCAACCGGTGTGTTTCAGGAAGTGCCCATCAGCCCTGAGATTGACGCCATCCTCTCCGCTGTCATGGCGTCCGAGACCCCCGGGGACGACTTCCCAAAAACCGATACCTGAGGGCGTCCTGCTCCTGGGAACCTAGACTAGGGCACATGACGATGTGGGAAGAAGCAAGTCACATTGATTTCTCAGTGGATCCGGACTGGCTTCACGTGTGGGAAGCCGGTGGTGTCCGTCTGCTTGACGTGAGTCCCCAGTCCGGGGTGGCGGTACAGCTGGACGAGCAGGGCCGGACCCATCTGGCCAGCAGGTCCTCGACTGGTGTGCTCTATGAGAACAACCGTCATTTCTACCTCGGGCGGGTGGGGCAGACGATGATCTTCACGGCCCCCAGACTGACCACGACTCAGATGAGTTTGCGTCATGTGTTGACGCGGTTGCCCGAGGTCGAGGTCGAACTCGCGGTGAGGGCGGTCAGTTTGACCCAGTACCATGCGACCAACCGTTTTTGTCCGCAGTGCGGGGGTCTGACCAGAGTCGATGACCTGGGGCGTTCGCGGTTCTGCGACCACTGTGAGACCCCCCTGTTTCCGCGGACAGACCCGGCGATCATCGTCGCGATCACCGACACACAAGACCGGCTCTTGCTGGGCCATCACGCTGGCTGGGACGACAATAGATATTCAATCTTCGCTGGATTCGCTGAGGCGGGAGAGTCGCTGGAGCAGACAGTGTGCCGGGAAATGACTGAAGAGGTGAACGTAGCGGTGACCGATGTCCGCTACGCCGGAAGCCAACCCTGGCCGATGCCGCACTCGCTGATGGTGGGTTTCACGGCTGTCAGCTTGTCCGGTGAATCCCGTCCGGATGGGACCGAGATCACCCACGCCCGGTGGTTCGACCGGTCCCAGTTGCGGGCAGCCGTCGAGTCAGAGGAGGTCGTGTTGCCGACCCCCGCGTCGATCGCCTACCGGTTGATCATGCAGTGGTACGGCCAACCCGATCAGCTTGCCGGCCAACCCTGATGCTCTCAGAGCAGGGGACTCGACGGCGCTGATCACCGATTCGGGGCTCCCAATTACGCGCAGTCGTGTTGTCGCCCGTGTCACCGCTGTGTAGAACAATTCCCGTGTGAGAAGGGCCGTGGACGCCACGGGCAGGATCAGGCTGACTGTCTCGTACTGGCTGCCCTGGGCCTTGTGGATCGTGGAGGCATACAACGGTTCCCAGGACTGGATCATGCCCGGAGTAATCAGGCGGGTTCCGGTGCCGTCATCGACCGCCAGGAGGAGACTGTCATCCACGGACACAATGACTCCACAATCACCGTTGTGGATGCGGAGCAGGTCGTCGTTGCGCGTGATGAGCAGGGGCATCCCGGGATGCCACCGCCCGGTTGTGGCACTGGTCCCCAGGTCGTGGGAGAGCCATTGCCTGACGATGGTGGTCCAATGGCTGACCCCGCTGATCCCGTGCCGGTGGGCCAGCAAGAGCCGGTGAGATCCCAGCACCCCTAAAGCCTCTGGGATGTCGCCTGTCAGTGCTGCTTCGACCAGGGCCAATCCTTGCCGGGTGATGTCGGAACGCAAGGTCGTCAGGGTGTCCGGCGAGAATTCCGGGGACTCCAGGTCGGCGGGAACCCATTCGATCTGGTCGCGGTCGCGTTCCAGCACGGCTAGTGCCTCCTCGGCTGCCCCACGCCGGATTGCATCGGCCAGGGCCGCGATGGCGCCAGAGAAACGGAAAGTATGAGTCAGACGGGTGACCGGCACCACCGGACTCGCGTCCACGATGTCTGCCAGGACGGCGCCCGCGTCAACTGAGGCCAACTGGTCCGGGTCTCCCACCAGGATCAGACGGGTCGACTCGCCGATGGCGTCAAGCAGCGTCGCCATCAGGTGAAGGGACAGCATGGACGCCTCATCGACCACCACGATGTCTGCGGGTAGAGGGCGAGTGGCATCGTACGCGGCCCCGCCCCAGGGCTTCAGGCCCAGAACACGGTGGAGGGTGCCCGAGCTGAAACAGATGTCGAAGTCCTGGCCAGCACACTGGGCCAGACCTTCTCGCACCGCCTGCTCCAAGCGCGCCGCGGCCCGGCCCGTGGGGGCGGCGAGAATCACCCTCAACGATGGGGGACCCGGCGGTGACAAGGCGGCGAGGATACGGGCCACGGCTGTGGTCTTGCCCGTGCCCGGACCCCCGGCGATGACCGCCACACGAGAGGTCGCGACCATCCTTGCAGCCTGTTGGTGAGGGGAGTCCGGCTCGAAGAAGAGGTCGAGCCGGGATTCGTCCCACTGTTCGGGTGGGCAGTGGTGCAGCCGGGCTCGTACCCAGTCGACAATCCTGTCTTGTTCCGCCCAGTACCGCGTCAGGTACACGGAGTGCTGGTCGAGGGTCAGGGGACGGTCGCGGGCCGCGGGATCGATCGACACCATCGGTGAGGACTGGAGAATCGCGGCCCAATCCCCGGCCGGTGGCCACGGGATGTCGGTCAGCGGGTCGGCATCCGGGAGCAACTCATCAGCCTGGTCGAGGTCGAAACAGACCGAACCCGCCCACAAAGCGGCGATCGCGCAGGCGGCGGCCACGATGACAGGCTCCCGGTCTTCGCCGTACAGATATCCCAGATGGCGGGCCAATCGAGTTGTCGGTGCGCTGATCAGCCCGGATTCTTCGACCCTGTCCAGCAATGTCATCGTGCCACCCCCGAGAGCAGGTCGGACAGGTCCTCGACCAGGTGGGGCGCTGGTCTGAAGGGGAAGACCCCACAGGGGGTTCCGTGGCTCAGGGGAGTGTCTGGGCCGGCCATCCCGCGTACGAACAGGTAGGCGATCCCGCCCAGATGCCGGGCTGCATCATAATCCGGCAGTCTCCAGCGCAGGAATCTGTGCAGGGCCACCGAGTAGAAGAGGGCTTGGAGAGGGTACTGCGAGGACATCATGGCTGCCGACATCGACGCCAGCGTGTAATGTCTCAGGGTCAGGGGACTGCCAGGTGGTCCGAGCCGATTGGTCTTGTAGTCCACGATGAGGTACCGGTCCCCGACTCTCAGCACGGCGTCAATCGAACCGCTCATGTAACCGCGCAGGTCGCCGCCATCCACAGCTGAGGCCGACAGGCGGTCGGGATAGGCGGCCAAAGGATCGCCGGGAGGAATGTGCTGGGCCAGCAGGTGGGCGATCGAGTCGCGGTTGGCAGCCCGATCCTGGTGGGACAGTGGTATTTCGAAGACCATTTCGGCAAGTCGGTCGTGCACAGGGATCTCAGCCAGGCTGAGGTTGTCGGCGATGGGTCCCAACGGGGTTGTCAGCCCGGGCATCAGAGCCTGGGCCAATGCCTCAGCCGTGAAGCCAGTGAATCCAGTGTGGTTCATGGTCCGGGCAACCAGCGGCGTCAGGTCGGGATCGGCAGGATCGGCGTACTCGAAGATTGAGTGCACCAAGCTGCCGAATGCCACACCTCCCGGCAGATCAGCCATGGGCGACAACTGATCAAGTGCGTTGTCGCCCACCGATGACCCATCGGGCGAGAGGGCCTGCTTGGAACCCACCACTGCGTCATTGGGATTCAGCAGGTCGGGCCGAAGATCTTCCGCCGATGAAAGCGCAGCAGTGTGTGCACCGGTGTCAGGCTCGTCGGTCTCAGGGGTGAAAAGGTGGGCCTCCACCGTCAGGGCGGAGAATGAGGTGCGCCGCCAGGAATGATCGATCACGCGGTTGAACTCAGGGGAAGTTTCCATGTCGAGGGTGCCTGTCGTGGGGGAGGTGTCTGTGGTGGCACTGCTGGTCGTCTCGATGGCGCCTGTCGAGTCCGTGGCACTGTCGCGATCATGAGCGCTTCGCCGGCTGGGAGCGGTCCCGATAACGTGCTCCTGGCCAGTACGGGAACTGGACAATCGTCCTGGTTTGATTACCTCCGGCATGGTCTCAACCTGGATCGAGGTAATGGCCGATCGGCGGGGATCACGTCCCGACAAGCTGATCTGTGCGGCGGGGGAGTCTGACTCTCGGAAGAGCAGCCGGTGCAGGGGAGAAGACTGTGTGTTGCGGCTCGTCGGCACCCACCAGGTCGTCACCTGGGTGGTGGCCCGGGTCAGCGCGACGTAGCAAGCCCTCAACGATTCGCCCGACTCCTCGTCTTCGAGCGTCCGCGTCGTGCCAAACGAGGGAGCCAGCCCCAGGTCGACGACGCGTGATCCTGTGCCGTCATGCACGACACTGGGCTGTCCTGGTTGCGGGGTGAACACGTGCCGGTCTGCGAGCTGGGGGAGATAGACGACTGGGAATTGGAGGCCCTTGGCCTGGTGGACGGTCAGGATGCGCACAGCATCGCCATGGGTGGGCCATGGACGAGTGCTGTCGTCCACGCCGGCGCCCACCAGGCATGCGGTCTGCAACCACTCGGCCGGGCTGACCAGCGGGGGATGTGGCTGGGCGAGAAGCTGGCCGATATGCCTCAAGTCCATCCATGTCCGTTCCCCATCAGGACAGGTCGACAACCGTGACACAAGGTCGGTTTGGTCGCTCAGACCTTCGAGGACCGCCATCGGGCCATGCTGGGACAACAACGCGCCCAGCCATCGAGTCAAGACGGTCAGGCGGGAGATCTCTTCAGCGTCAGCGTGGATGAGACGTTCGAGGTCCCAGCCGATCAAGCTTGTCAGACTGGCGGCACGAATCCAGCCGGACGTGCCTGAGCGCAAGGCATGCAGCAGGACCAGCCAGTCCCGTGCGGCCCAGGTGGCCAGCACCGATCCCGTACCGGTGAAGACGGCGGGGATACCAGCCTGGTGGAGCCGGTCTGCCAAGCCGGCGCCCCGGGTGTTGGTCGCCACGATGATGGCGACATCACTGGGACCCAGCGGGCGTGGTGGCTTGTCGGGGCTAGGACAGTACGATGGCGGGTTGTCGAGCAGGCGGACCAGATCGTTGACCAGGTCCGTGTCGATCCAAGTCCGGGCTTGTCCGGCTGCCATGGGACGGGGTTCTGGGGGCATACGCAGTCGGAAGGGATGTCCCCAGGGATCGGATGGCCCACAGATCAGGCGTGGAGTGGCGGCAGATGGGTCCACCGGTGTCACCCGGATGCCGGGATCGCCCAATTCGGCGCCGTTCATCAGGGCTCCCACTGCTTCGACGATTGCCGGAGAACTCCGATGGTTGGTACGCAAACTTGTCACTTTGGCAATGTTTGTCGCCGCCAGGTACGAACCAACGTCGGCGCCCCTGAACCCATAGATCGACTGTTTGGGATCGCCGATCAGGACGACCGTGGAGGCTCCAACAAAACCGGACTGCAGGATCTGCCACTGGACTGAGTCGGTGTCCTGGAACTCGTCCACCAGAAGGACGGGATAGCTGCCGGACAAGCGGGTACGCGCCTGTACGGCGGTGGCAGGATCGCACAGGGCGTCACGACAGCGTACCAACATGTCGTCGAAGGTGTACATGCCAGCACGCCTCTTGGTACGTTCAATCCCGGTTCTGACACCCTCGACGAAACGGGCCTGGTCAGTGCCACCGGGTGATATGGCGGCATCCGGCGCGAAGAGGGCCGCCCGCGTCCAGGCGAGGGCCTGGTCGTAGGAGAATGCCGGATGGCCGTTCTGGCGCAGACACAGGTAGTGGTCCGACGTCACAGCGGTGCTCATCTGCGCCAGGTCGGTGGCCAGTCGATCGGAGGGATCATGGTCGGCGAGGATGCCCAGGCAGGCCAGGAGATGATCGCAGAAACCATGGGTGGTCATAATGGGCGCCAGGTCGAAGTCGTTGAGTGCCTTGTCCACACGGTTCAGACGGATCAGCCGCTCACGCGGATCGGATGGCCACTGGCAGGCGGAGTCTGATTGTGGGGACGGCGGAGTCGACGAAGCGAGAGTCACGCAGTACTGGTGCAGTCGCGCCCAGGTCCTAGACCGCACCTCACCCGCCGCCGTCGCCGAGAAGGTGACGATGGCGATCTGTGAGATATCGACCCCGGCCTCTGAGATGAAGCGGGCGGCCAGGTCAGAAATGGTCCACGTCTTGCCGGTGCCGGCACTGGCCTCAATGACGATGGTCTCGCCCGGACCAGGCAGGGGATTCTTCGGTGTCATGACACACCCCCCGCTGTGACCAGGGGCCCATAGATCAAGCGAGACAGCGCCAGGAACCGGCTCGCGGATTCCAGACCGGGCCCGGTCTCGTCCTCTTCAGGTGGTTGGCGCCACATGTCGTCAGGGGTGGGCCACACCAGTGCCCAGCAGGGGTCTCGTTCCCACTCGGTGTCCAACTGCCGTGAGACCCCACCGTCGGCCGGGTTGAGATCGCGCACCATCATCCGGGCCGCGGTGGCGGATGGGGCCGAGGGCAGGGGCAAGGGCGAGAGCAGTCCTTTCTGGAAGACCTGACGCAGGACCGTCAGGTGTCGGCCGGCTTCGTCGGGCGAAGGAGCAGTCAGCATGACAGTCCCCTTGCCTGAGACCAATACTGCCCTGAAGATCGTGTCGGGGTACGCGACCTGCAGGCTGAGGATTCGTACCCAGGCCGCGATCTGGTGTCGTGGCTGGACCCTGCCCGCCAACAGGTCGAGAACGACGTCACCCCGCACGCCGATCTGACCTGTCAGGCGGGGGACCTGCTGCCCCGGAAGATCGATGGTGCGCCACCTCAGTTCCTGTTCCAGGATTGGCTGGGCTTGTTTGAGAATCCCTCTGGCTTGGAACAAGCACTCTTGAGCCAGAGTTACCCCGGCGTCCGAGGGGGGCACAGTCCCACGGCGAAGCTCGGCCTGCAGGATGTCCTGGGGAGGTTTTCCAGCCCGCAGCAGATGGAGCATCCGGTTCGTGATCTGCCATTTCTCCAGTGCTGACAGTGTCACGGGCAACGTCGCTGACCAAGGGTCGACAGGCTTGAGAGTCGAAGAAGTGACTCCGGCGTTGCGCTTCAACCAGGCTGAGGCGGGGTTGGCGTACACCTCACACAAGTCATCGACCTCGACCTGATCGAGATGGCTGACGGGCGATGTCAGAAGACGAGGTTTCGGCTGTGGGAGCCGGTCAGCGGTGTGGGTGGGTCCCAGACCATGATCGTGAACAAGGGCTTCTTCGACCGCTGCGAGAGGCTCTCGGGAGGCGACAGCACAGGCGGTGAGCAGATCGCAGACCGGGGTGGGAAGCGGGACAGGCTGTCCGGTGAAGGGGTCCACTCCTGTGCAGATGGCGATGAAGGTCTCGCGGGCCGACATGAGCGCGTCGTAGAAGACCTGCTTGTCGTGGGCGCGACCGTCCTCCTGGGGACAAGGCTGATTTCTGACAATATCGTCGCCATCGACCAGGGAAGCGCTCGGGAATGAAGCGGCGTCGAGCCCGACCAGGATCACGACCTTGTGAGGCACCAGCGACATCGTTGACCACGAGGTGATGGCGAGGTCGCCGTTGAGGAAGGAAGATTGCCAGGCTTGCTCGCTCCACGAGTGACGCAACCCGGTTTCGGCTTCTGGCAGCCCCAAGCCCACCGACTGCTCTTGTCCCATCTGCCACAGCGCCGTGCCGACGGCACTGTTCCTCCACTCGTCGCCGGTCAGGGCGTCCAGGGTTGCCTGGAATCGGTTAACCCACGTGCCTGGCTCGGCGGGAAGACTCCACTGATCGCAGCATGAGCGCACGTGGGTGATGATTTGGCCGAGGGCGCCGATCAGACGAACAGTGTCGGAGTCCACGGCATCGAGGGGAAGCACCGTCCCCTGGTACACCAAGTCGTCTTCGCTCAACGCGACTCCCAGGACCATGCGGCCCAGCCCTGCCATCCAGGTGTTTTGCGGGAAGCCGGCCATCCCCTCCTTGGCGCGGTGGGCTGGGTTGACTCCCCAGCGGACGCCAGAGGCCAGAACCAGAGACGACAATCGGTCAAGGTCCGTGTCTGCGAAACCGAAGTGCGCCATCACAGCCGGAAAGCTGCACAACCTCACCAGATCCTCCGCACCAGCGCGCGACTGCACCAGGTCGCACAGGAAAATCAACAAGTCTGCGGCCGTGCCCCCAGCGGGGGCACCGGAGGAGACCGACGCTCGGATCCGGTGCCTGGGATGGGCCAGGTCGGTGTCGTCAGGCCTGAAATAGGCGTCGAGTACGGGAAAGTCCCTGGCCATCTGGTGGACCAGGACGAGGATGTCCCTGGGTTCGAGGCTAGGGTCCCGGGCCAGCATCGACACCACCACGGTGGACAGGATCTCCGCCTGCTGATCAGCGGGTCCGGTATGAATCTGGACCGAATTGTCAACCATCCCAGTACGCCCGGTGCCGCTGGTTGCCAGTGTTTGGGCTGACCAGGCACTTTGCACGCCTCCGAGCAGACCGGGCGCCGCCTCGTCAGCCAAGGTGGATTCTTCGGGACACAGGTCCTCCAAGGCCTGGGCCACTGATCTCAACCGCGGTGACATCATGGCGGCAACCCTGTCACCGGCTGGCTCTTCGCTGCGTACATGACGCTGGGTGAAGACCGCGATCGGATGTGCTGTGTCCAGCGCCTCCAGCCATCGCGACTGAGTTGGTGTGATCTGGTCGGGGCAGAAGAGCGCGATCCGGCTGAACTGTTTTCCCGCTTCGACCGCTGCCCTGCAATCTGATTCGGCGTCCAGCCAGGGAGTCGTCCCCAGTCGCGCACAGACTCGATTCCACAAGATTGCCTGCCACCAGTGCTCAGGTGGCAAAGTGGTCCCCTCAGGTGACACGAAGTCATCTTGACCCCAACGGATGAGCATGGGCTGGTTCCATCGCGCGTACGTTGAGAATCGCCCGGCGGCCAGGTGGACGACATTCATTCTGCGTCTGGGACGAGTCACAGGATCCGCCAGATGAGAGCGTACTTGAGCGAAATCATCGAGATGGACAACGTCGTCCAAGGCCGCCATGACAGGGGCCATCAGGCTGTGAGGCGACCAATCGCAGCCTGATGGGCGCAAGCTGGCGGCGAATTGCGGCAGGGTGGCGAACCGCACCCGGGCGCAGACCCCATCGTGGTGGGCGCCAGCACCCAGAAGACTGCTGAGACGCTGAGCGAGCCATCGCTGGAGGCCGCCGGAACGGGTCAGAACCAGGTCTTCCGCGAACGGATCTCCCACCGGCGCGCGCAACTGATGACCCAGGCGGTCAGCCAGGGATTCGACCGTGGATGCGGTGTATCGGATCACAGGAGACACGTTAGGCCATGGCTCGGACATTTTCCCATTCGCATCCAGGTGAACGGTCACAGATGTCGTACGGCCATGGCACAGTAGATACTGTGGAGAGCAACGAGATCCTCGATGGGTTGGACCCCGATCAGCGCGAGGTCGCCGAGACCCTTGGCGTTCCCGTGGGCGTGATCGCCGGGGCGGGGACCGGCAAGACCACGACGCTGACTGCCCGCGTCGCCTATGCTTGCGCCGTGGGGGCCCTCGACCCGCGCGCGACCCTGGCCGTCACCTTCACGACAGCAGCAGCCACCGGGCTGAAACAGCGGTTGGCAGCCATGGGCGTGAGGCAGGTCCAGTCACGGACCTTCCATTCCGCCGCCCTGCGCCAAGCACAGTATTTCTGGCCGGAAGCGTACAACTCTGAATTGCCACGCGTCGAGGATCACCGTGAACCCCTGGTCGCCCAGGCCTGCGAACGCGTCGGTCTCAAGGCCACCCAGGCGACAGTACGAGAAATCTCGACAGAAATATCATGGACCAAACAGACCAATGTCCTTCCCGAGGACTATGCCGACCTGGCCGGAGCCGAGCGCCGAAGGGTCCTGCACGCCGATACCGACACTGTCGCTGATGCCCTGGTGGCGTACGAGCAGGCTAAGCAGGCCGCGTGTGTGATCGACCTGGACGACTTGTTGCTGTGCACGGTCGCCCTGCTGGCCACCCAGCCCGAAGTCGTCAGGAAAGTCCGGTCGACCTATCGTCACTTCATCTTCGACGAGTTCCAGGACATTTCGCCCGTTCAGGCCCGGTTGGTGGAACTGTGGGTGGGCTCACGCTCCGACGTGTGCGTGATGGGGGACCCGGCCCAGACCATCCATTCTTTCGCGGGGTCGAGGTCGGCGTATCTGGAGCGGTTCGCCGACAGCCATCCCGGGTGTGTCAGCCTCGGCCTGACTCGCAACTACAGATCGACTCCCCAGATTCTTGCTCTCGCCAATCGCGTGACTCGTTCAGGTGTGCAGTTGCAGGCCATGCGCGAATCGGGAAGTCAGGTGGAGCTATGCGGGTACGCCGACTCGTCAGAGGAGTTGGCAGCCACAGCCGAGTGGCTGAAGGAGCGCCGGCGCGACCAGGTCAGCTGGGAGCAGATGGCCGTACTATTCCGCACTCGTGCCCAAGCCCAGGCCATGGGGCAGCTTCTGTCGGGGGCGGGGATACCTTTCGTCCCGCAATGGACCGAGCCGACCGCTGATTCTTCAGGGGTACGGGTGGGCACATTGCACTCAGCCAAGGGACTGGAGTGGGAGGCGGTGGCACTGTGCGGATTGCATGATGGCGCGGTCCCTCATCCGCTGGCGGTGACCCAGGAACACAGTGCGGAAGAAAGAAGACTGGTCTATGTCGGCCTCACCCGGGCGCGATCATTCCTGAAGGTATCCTGGCCGACCAGCGTCGATGGGCGTCCCGCGTCCGCGTCCAGATTCATCGAGGAGGTGCGGTGAGCAGCGACGAAATCAGACTCTGCGCATGACGGCGACAACTTTGCCGAGGATCGACGCCTGGTTGCCGTCGATGGGGGAGTACAGCCGGTTCTGTGGCAGGAGCCAGACCTGTCCGGGCGTGCGCTTGAGCACCTTGACAGTGGCTTCCTCCCCGAGCAGAGCTGCGACGATCTCCCCATTCTCGGCAGTGGGCTGCTGGCGCACGACGACGAGATCCCCATCGCAGATGGCAGCGTCAATCATGGAGTCCCCGTGAACTTCAAGCATGAACAACGTTCCTGTGCCGACCAGTTGCTCCGGCAGGACGTAAGTGTCGTCCAGGTGCTGTTCGGCGGTGATCGGCAGTCCAGCTGCGATGCGCCCCACTAATGGCACACGGACGTACGGCTCTGACGGGCGGGCGGAATCGGACCCATCCGAGTCGTGAGGCAGCAGGACTTCCAAGGCGCGCGGTCGGTTGGGGTCTCGTCTGATGAATCCCCGGGTTTGGAGGACCCTCAGCTGATGCGCGACCGATGATGGGGAGTTGAGGCCCACCTGCTCGCAAATTTCCCTCACGGTGGGTGGGTATCCGCGTTCAGTGGTCGAGGCCCGAATCACCTGGAGGATCCGGTGCTGGCGCATCGTCAGTCCGTCGGCGCCGGCGGGCCCATCAGGCATCTCGGTGACATTGGAGTGAAAGACCTTCTGTGTGCCCGTGGGCTCCTGCTGCGATTCCATGTCGCCAGCGTAACCAACGAATCGCCCAGAATCAAACATCTGTTCGATCGTGTCGGAAAAAATGTCCGAGCAGTGGTGTGTAGTAGTGATCACGACACGCCGGAATCGAACAGATGTTTGATTTCTTCAGCGGTCGGGACTAGAAATATATCGAACGGATGTACGAAAGGATCATGACATGAGCCTAATGGAGCACACGAGGCAAACTGAGGGGTATTCCTCTGCCTCAATCGAGGACGTGCCACTCAGTCGCCGCATCAGAGTTGCTGGGCGGTCGCATGTGGGAATGCTCACCACTGGGTCTATGGTGACCAAACGTCCGGCCCACCTGGGTGGTGGCCGAACCGGAATCGCGCCTGCGGCACACCGATTGCCACGCCAGTTCTGGGTGGACCAGTATTGGCCGGAAGCTGGTCATATCGGGCGGGGGCTGCTGGACACACGGGACTGGGCGGACCCCGATCTGTCACCGGATCGCCGCAGCGCTCAGCTTCCCCGGTTGCACGTGGTGACCGATGGGGAAGTGTCAGCCCATTCCCGGCGCAAGGCGTTCGCACACGCAGTGGCCGCCACACAGGCGCGTAGCTCAGTACGAGCTGTGGCTGCCCTCGGATCAGTGGCGACCGTTTTCGTCACAGCAGCCGCCACCCTGATCTGGGCCTTTCTGGCGATACCGAACACCCCGCTGCCTTAGCCTGAATGCTGGCTAAGATGGTGATGGCTAAGACTACTTGTTCACGATGACGATGCTTCGGCAGATCATGTCCGCGATGGTTTGTCTCTTGGGAGTGAACAGGGGGAACAAGAAGCCCAGCCCGCAGATGGCCGAGTCTATGTAGTGGGCGAAGTAACGCCCGATGCCCATCCCAAAACCAATCGGTTGAAGGGTGTCTTCTCGCACGAGTTTCGTACCAGCCATCCTTCGGCCGTAGGACACTCCGGTCGTGCCGCCGAGATAGCCAACGTTATAGATCCCCCAAGCCAGCATGAGAAGGAAGCACAAGATCATGACAATGACACTCCTCGTGAGGCCACCGATCAAACCCAACACGATCATCGGGACCCAGTCGATGAGGAAACCATAGGCCCGCTGGCCGAATGAAGCCAGAGGGGGTAGGGGACCTGAAGGAGTGGAGAAACTGTTAGACACGAAGTCACCTGGTGCCGGTGTGAGAGGGAACGAGGGGGCAGAGGGGAATTGCCCAGTGCCCTGGGCCGCAGGCATCTCGCCAAAGGAGAGGGGGGGTGCCACCGGTGGGGTCTGACCAAAATCAGGAGGTGGAGAGGCAATGGGGCCTTGAGTGTAGTCAGAAAGGGGTGAAGCCGGTGGAATCTGGCCATCATCCAGCGCCGGGGAGGCTGTGGGAGCCTGTCCATAGTCGGGCGGCGTCGATGCCGGTGGGACTTGGCCGTAGTTCGGTGTCGGCGTTGGAGGAGGAGCGGACTGGCCGTATCCGACGCCGGGTGCCTCGGGAGGGACAGTACCGTACGACGACGCAGGCGGGACAGCATCGTACGACGGCGCAGGCGGGACAGTTCCGTACGACGGTGCAGGCGGGACAGTTCCGTACGACGGTGCAGGCGGGACAGTACCGTACGACGGTGCAGGCGGAACCGAACCGTCAGGCGGGGCCGGCGGGGTGGCAGGCGAGCCATCTCCGGGAGCCGGTGTGTAACCAGGCACAGGTGGCGCAGTCGGCGTGGAACCGTTGTCGGGGGTTGAGCCGTAATTGTCAGTGCTCATGATTAGTCCTTCTCTCGACCTAGTCGGCGTGACCTCCCCCAGGCTAGCGTGCCCTGCTGCCAATTGTCTTGTGTTTCGCGCCGGTGTGGCTAGATCCACGGGACTCACCGGTTGTGGGTTCATGGGGCTGCGGATCAAAAGTGCTGGCGGGATTCTTGCCGGAATCCGCGGGTGGGCTCTCGCGTCACCACAAGCCTGGTGGTCGCCGGTCTATACTCCGATGTGTGCAATCAACCCCCGTGGTCCTACCCCGACGACCGAAAGAGTGCCTGGCGGCAGTCGGCGGTTTCGTGGCGGTTGGCACCGGATTGTCCCTGGTGTACTCGTTTACGGGACTGGGCATGCCTTGTCCCTTCCGGATGCTGACCGGCTGGTCGTGCCCCTTCTGCGGGGGCACCCGCATGGGCAGCGCTCTCCTCCATGGGGATCTGGTGGCCGCCTGGCATTTCAACGCCGTCCTCCTGGTGTTCGGCGTCCTACTGGCTGTACGCACCGTGGGCTGGATCATCGAATGGCTGCGCCATCCAGGCCGCGGCAACCGCTGGCTCCCGCAGGCGGTCAGCCAGTACTGGTGGGTGTTTGCCGGGGTGATTGCAGTCGCCTGGGTCTTCGTGAGAAACCTCATCTGAGCCGTCCTCGCGGCCCGTCTTGCCTGCACCGTTCATCTTTTTTCCTCAATTCCCGACACGCCGGGACACCTGATTTTTGCGATCTCATGTCGGGAGAGTAAGGTGAGTCACCACTACATCTAGTAGTGACATCGGTGTAATTCTCCCATGTATAGTAGGTCAGTGCTGATTACTGACCATGACACGGAGAACAGCGACAAGGAGAGACATGCACTGCCCGTACTGCAAATACCCTGATTCGCGGGTCACGGACTCGCGGCTGGTCGACGATGGGACGAGTATCCGGCGCCGGAGGCAATGCCCCCAGTGCGAGCGGCGTTTCACCACGGTCGAGCAGACCCAGCTCACCGTGGTCAAGCG
>WREX01000004.1 GCA_009779115.1 Propionibacteriaceae bacterium | reverse complement strand
CCGTGCTGTTCAGGCGTACCTACGATACCGGAGAAAGACGTAGGGTAGAAATATGGTTGCCACTGTGTGTTCGCTCCTGGGGTATGCACTCACCGGGGAGGAAATGTCGTTGCCGGATGGCGATGGGAGTGCGAACTCATTCCTTGCTGGGCTGGAAGAGGCGGGGTGGCCGCCGGCAAGGGTGCGGGCTCACGCGAAGGCGGCCTGGGACAACGAGCAGCCGTGGCCGCATCCGCTTCCTGAGCACAGTCTTGATCGGATCGGCGCGGCGCAGTGGTACGCCAAGTTGGCGGCAGTACGGGTCGTCCTGGGATTGGATGCAGTACGGATGCCCCCGAGTCGGCGGACAACGCTCAGTGCCGAGGAAAAACGCCTTGTCGCAGAGGTACCGCCGCATCACGGGCCAGTGGGGTAAGTTCTGTCAGATCGATTCGCATCGAGGTCCTCTTGGCGTACGATCAAAGGTAAGCTCGAATCCACCGATCGCTGGCGTCGGGCTAAGAACTAAGGAGAATAATGGAACCGCTCATCATCAACCATGACACATTGGACGCTGCTATCAAGGGGAATGACATGTTAGTTGTCGACATGTGGGCTTCGTGGTGCGGGCCTTGTCGGCGGTTCCTGCCCATCTTCGACCAAGCGGCGGCGACGTCAACTGACGTTGTGTTCGCCCGGCTCCAGGTTGACGCATCTGACGAGAATCAGGCGACGTTCGAGGGTCTGGGGTACACCACCGTACCGACGCTCATGGCGTTCAAAGGGGGCACTTTGGTCACCGACACATCCGGAGCGCTGGGCAAGTCCGACCTCACCACAGTGCTGGACACGCTGCAAGCGGCCTGACGTACCGTACTGCCGTCTCATCCCACCGGTGAGATAAACAACTGTTCTGCCCAATCGGCATCCAAGCGGCACTCGTACGTGGGTGTCAACAGGGTCAGACACGTGGGATCACAGGTGGCTTCGATCTCGGCTCCGGGCAGGATTCCCGCGTCGAAGAGGACTTGCAAGGTGTCGGTATCTCGTTGAAGGTACTCCCCGATCCTGATCAGGCGCCCTGCGGCGGTGGCCTGAGAGTCGAGTGGAGAGGACAACGGCACGGCATCGGTACGAAAATGAGCGATCGCTGATTCGACAGTGTCACCCACACGCGGGATGGGGGTGCCATACACCGACACCTGGGGGTCGTGGAGAAGGTCGACCAGCAACGGTTCGACCGTCCCCGAGATGACGTGCTCCCACTTGCACGCCTCGTTATGCGCCTCGGCCCACGGTACTTTGATCACGTCCACCAGCAGTCGTTCCGCCAGGCGATGTCGCCGCATGACCTGAATCGCCAGATCCTCGCCCTCAGCGCTGAGCAGGATCCGGCGGTCGTCATGAACGGTCAGCAAGCCATCGCGCTCCATCCGTGAGACGGTCTGCGACACGGTCGGTCCCGAGTGCTGCATCCGCTCGGCGATCCGGGCCCGCAGTGGAGTCACCCCCTCCTCCAGCAACTCGAAGACAGTACGCAGATACATTTCCGTGGTGTCGATCACTGGGCTCATGGCAACCTCCTGGGTCCACCATATCTCCCAAGGGTGGCAGTACGTGAGCGAACACCGCGGAGTTGGATGAACCAGATCGAAGGGGAAAGTCAACGGAAACCGGAGGCAGCGCAAGGCGGAAATTGCCGCACGGGACACTCCCCGGCGTAGTTTGTGCTGTTTTTTCCCCTGATGCCCACGGTCGGCAGTAACAAAGATAAATACTGTGCGAGTCCCAATCAACTGATGCAGGCCACGCAACCCCTCACAGCAAGAATCAAGGAAAGGAAGAACAATGACTCTGAATGGAATGGACATCTAGTCATGTCAACCAACCATCATCACAACACGGGGTCGGGCGATCTTCACACACAGTATCTGAAGTGGGCAGAACCCCTGCCGCTCCCACAAGGTGTGACCGATTCTCACCGGCACTGGCAACGCCGGGACAACAGGAGAGTAGTCTTCAGTACCCTCCCGGGCCTTCCCCAGCAGCCGTACCCACCCTCACTGCAGAGCCCCCTTCATGTCCACGCCGTTGCTCGCAGAAGCGCCCCACGTGGCCGGTGGAACGGACCATCATCTGGCTTCGAAGAACCCCCCGCCCACCGTGCCAGGCCCACCTCCTCACCCCCCTCATCGCGACGATTCACGGCCCCGACCCTAGGGTCCACGAGGGGGAAAGAACAGCATAGGAATTACCCCGGGCAGGGATTCCGCTGGGTTTACCCCTGCGGAACCGGGTCGCCCGATCAAACCCAAGATCGTCGCGTCACCCTCGACGAAATCGTGTGGTCTGGGCACTGCCCAGAAGAGATCACGGCCCATCCAATGTCCATCCGACTTCGGCTGGAGCCCACCGGCCAGGTCATCCCTCACGCCAGGGGGCAGCCGAGTCCGGTTCGACCGGCGACCTGAAGGCGCAGGGGGGCAAAAACGCCGCGAGGGGTAATAAACCGCATGGGACTTACCCCAGGAAGTTTTTGCGCTGGCTTTACCCCTGACGCAATGCAGCGATCACCACAAGACTGGTATCACGTGATTGACACGTCCGCAGTGCGGGCCACGAAATCTCTCACTGCAGACAGTCACTAGGAAAGGACAGGCAATGACTCTCAATGGACTCGATGTGTCAGCTTACCAACCAGCCAACATCACATCTTTCATTCCGGGTGACCTTGAATATATCAAGGAGCCCGAAGAAACCGACGAGGTGGATCCCCAGTGTGATCCCGCCCGGGATGCGGCTCGCACAGTCAGTCAACTGATGGGCATTTATCACTTCGCGCAACAAGTCAACGCGACCGCAGAAACAGATTGTTTCCTGACGAACATCACAGGGTACGTCCCAACTGCGGCCTTGGACATGGACTTGGACACCACTGTTGTCGAGAGCAGATCGATATCCGACACGTCCTGGATGGATCGTGTGTCAGTCGAGGCTCCCCCCCGCAGCAAGTACCAGTCGCATGACATCTCATCGGGCCGGTGGCAGCCACATGTCATCGGAACCAATGGCTACGCCGGTGTCATCGGGCAGGAGATGGACGCGCTCGCCTGCGATGCCACCTCCTACCGGGTGCATGTGCTGGGCGGACAGTGGTTAACCGAAGCCACCCAGTTCAGGATTTACGACCAGGACAACGGCATGGCCGGCATTCTGGGACAAGCCATTGACGGGGTGTCCATCCAGGGCAAGACCTATCGGGTTCACACTGTCGGTGGCAGCTGGCTCGGGTGGGTCACTCAAGACGAAGATAGCGACTGGGTCGACGGCATGGCCGGAATCCCAGGACGTGCCATCGACGCCATTCAAATCCAGTAATCCTTCTCAGGGTGTGGGCTGGCCGCAGCAAGCCACCCACCACGGCTCCCCTCGTACTGAAAAGTTCGCCTGGTGACCCAACACCATCGCGGGGTTCACAAGGGGGCTCGTGTGCGATAGCGTAAAGACATGGCAGCAGAGTTGCGCTTGTGGGCGATCGGCGTCGATGAGTTCCGCCAATGTTTTGCCGCGCCTGAGGCTCTGAAGGAGACGCTGGTCCAGATCAGCGATTCCCTCCAGCCAGCCGAGGCGAAGGCACAGTCGCGCAACCTGTTTTCCAAGTTCGGACCATTGATGCGCCACCCGGAATCCGGAGCGGTCATACGTCCCCTGATACCCAACCGCCACGATGCGGAAGCCATGATGACAGGCCGTTTCATCGACTCTGACAGGCTGGGCGCATGCTGGGTCCTCACCCAGGCATGGCTCGATCACCTGGCACTGTCCCACGCGGTCCTCGACCTCACCCCAGCCGAGATGGACACTTTGGAGTTCGATCTCGTCCGAGCCGGGGTCCCGACACAGCTAGGCATCCGCCACTTGTGGAGACACAGTTTGGATATCCCTCTGAGGCCAACTCAAGCAATGACAATTGGCTACATGGCCCACGACACGGTCCTTCAACTGACCGAGCAGTGGACATCGGCCTTGGCTGACCTCGAAGAGGCAACCGTCCAGTTCGCCACCTCCGTCCTGGAGTTCACGTCGCATTTCCCGCAGTACGCCGAAACGCGGCAGGCTCCGGTGGACCTCATCGCCTGGTGGGCTAGCCGGTAGTTCTTCATCCTTTTTCTGGGATGACAACGCCTTATACCTAAAATGGGTACCAAGTCCCATGATCCTACTTTTCCCTTGTGACAACGCATTATAGTCATTATGGGCACCAGGTCCCATGGTCCTTGTTCAAGATTCCAAATACGCTGGGCCGTGTCGGACAAGCTCCGGTACGAAAGTCCATCGAAGACAACACATCGTACCGTCAGAAATGTCAGGCAGGTCATGCGATCAATGAGGAAGGAGAGACCATGATCATCGGATTCCATGGAGTCAATATTCCAGAACTCCAGAACTCGGCAGACGCTGCCGATCAGCAGACAGCAGTGGTCCCGTCCGCAGCCCTCCCGTCGCTGACCCATGATCTGTCCCCAGCATCGCAGTCCCCAGCCGAACCCCACCAGCCCGCACTTGCCCAGCCCAAAAAGACTGGCCCCGGCGCCCTGAAATGGGTGACGAACCAGGCCAAACACACCTGGGGTGATATCACAGGCGGTATCACCAAGCTTGGACATGGCGCCACCGTGAAGAACGGCCTGTCAGACTCCGCCCGGGGGGGCCAGGCGCTCGCCTGCAGCCCAGAAAACCTCAAGACCACCGTTGAAACCCCGGAACAGCATGCGCCACAGGACCGCTGGCACAGGATTCACGAAAACTTGCAGTCCAATTCCTTCACCCGGCCCTTCCTCTCACAAGCGCATGCGGACAAGCTGTTCTGGGACGCAACGGGTGGAACCCTCCTGTCAGGGCACTGGCCCAAGACCTCACGAGTGATCTCAAGTGGCGTCCTCGCCTTGGGAGCTGATCTCAATATCGTTATTTCGGATTCACCGTTGAGGCTCCTCTTAGGAGACCGGTGGTTCGACGACGGGCACGCCACCATTGGTCAGCCCTCTCGCGCGGTCTCCACCAGACCGCCGAAGACGGTGGCGGACCTCATCAGGAATGAACACACTGCTGACAAGGCGCACGGTTCCATCCAGATCACGACGATCTGGCAGGCAGACGACACGGTACGAGTGAACGTACTGTTGCCAGGGACCCAGAATTTCAAGCCGAAAGACAACGGCAACCCGCTGGACATGAACGGCGACCTGGTGACCATGGCGGGTGGGAGTTCCACGTACGAACAAGACGTAATGATGGCCATGGCCTGGGCCAAGGCGGAGGGGCGCATCCCGGACGGCGCTCGCGTCATGCTAGTCGGGCATTCCGGTGGCGCCATGGTGGCGGGTCATCTCGCGGCCAACACCGACTTCGTGAACAAGTACAACATCACCAATGTAGTGTCGGTCGCCGGGCCGACAGACGACGATTCCATCGACCCCGAGGTGAAGTTCCTGGAGATCGACGGTCAGAACGATATTGTGCCCAAGCTTGATCTCGGAGGAGCCGCATTCCCGCTGATCCGCAGCCAAGCACCGGCCAGTCCCAACCACTCCGTCGTGAGCGTACCAGACAAGCAACTGCAATCCTTGTCTGATGAGTTGGACGATCACTTCGACACCACTTACGCCTACGAATTGAAGACCACAGACGATCCCGTACTGATCCGTTATCAGAATCAGTTGCGGCAAGACGGTTTCCTGAACCGCCCCGGGGCATACGCATCAACCATCACGATCCCGATGGGAAGGAAATAGTACGGCGCTCACAGTGGCGACGTGCCTCCACACGAAAAACGAGAAAGACGAAAGACAAGAAAGACAAGGTGTGACATGGTTAATCAAGCACTCGTACATGCCGACGCATGGCAAGACCTCCTCAAACGAGCCCGCGCAGCCGCGAGCGGCGACGAACAAGCGGCAGGCGGCCAAGACATCCTGGTGGCAGCCCTGGCCGAGCACATGGGCGCACCCATCCGGGCGACGCTGACGTGTACCCTGGGCGACATCGGAGTCCTGATCGGACTGACCATTGTCGACAACCGGGTGTTGATGGTCGTGGACCCCATCGCCGCAACCGACGACAAACTGGCGGCCTCACCGGATGTGCAACTGATCTTCGCTCATACAAGTGACATGTGGTCCACCCTGGCCTCGGCACTGCCCCCCATCTACTGTCTGCGCGCACCTGCCACGCACCTGCGAGGGGCAGCCCCCGATGTCCTGCACCTCACCACCGAACAACGCGACACCATGTTCGACCGCGAGGAAGCCAACCTGCAGGTCTTCGTGGAAGCCTGGGAAGACCACAGCACACTCGTCCACTGGGGCAACTGGTGGTCAGTGGTCGACGACCATCTCTACGGCGTCACCTCCGTCGAAGGCCACCTCATCGTCAAGGCCTGGCAGCCCGGCGCCGTGGCATCCATCTTCCAGCAAACCATCGCCGCCGCGATGGACTTCGTTCAGGACCGTGTCCCCGACACCGACCTCGCCGGAATGGGGATCGCCGACGAAGACCTCGCCGACCTATGCGCCAGCGACCTCGTGGGCGCTGGCGTCGGGGACTGCGTCAGAGTGTGACCACGCCAGCGGTTGACAAGCGGGATTCGCGAGTGAACGGATAGCGCAGACAATCACCTTGGGTCTTAAGTCCCATGGTGGTCGCGAAGAGTTGACCATAGGCTAACCATGATCGGGTACGTCAAACCACCAGACACGACAGATCGTACTTCCCGGTGACACCCGGCAGAACGACCGACCAGAATCGAACAAGGAGGCACCATGGGCACCGGATTCTACGGGGCAAACATCGAAGAACTCAGGAACCTGGCAACCACTTTCGACCAACAGGCAAACGCCCTAGCTCACGCGGAAAGTAACGTTCTCCGCGGTCTGGCGGCGGCATTTTGGCTGGGGCCAATCGCAACGGAATTCAAGGTGACATGGACCAACATGCACTCGGTCAACTTGGACGCCCTGGAGGCCATGTTGCATGACCTGGCTAAAAACCTCAGGCTTCAGGCCCATCAACAAGAGCAAGCTTCCAATGACCCGGGGGGAGGCCTCGGGGAAGGAAAAGGGGTTCATGAAACACCTATCACTCGACCGATTCAGCCTGCGACCACAAAAAAGAAGGGTGGCGGCTTGTGGGGATGGGTGAAAGACAAGGCCACAGGCGCATGGGACGACATCAAGGGTGGCGCCCAGAAGGTTTACGACACGGAAGTCGATGGATGGCATTGGACGTACGACAAGATAAGTTCAAATCGCTTCACTCGCCCATTCGTCGTACAAGCGCAAGCTGACCGGCGCCTCTGGGACTCGACAGGCGGAACCATCCTGTCAGGACACTGGCCCAGGATGTCACAAGTCGTGTCAAGCGCGATGCTTGTGGCGTTGACAACAGACAATATCCAGCCTCTTGGTTATGTCGCGGCCGTGGGAACGGGACATTGCTTGTTCGACGATGGGCGTCCCATGATAGGACCATCAGAGGACAAGTACGACACCCAGGTACCGACTAGCGTGGGAGATCTCATCGCGAATGAACACAATGTGGCCCAAGATCACGGCAAGATCCAGATCACGACCATCAAGGAGGGTGACGGCTCGAAACGGGTCATCGTAACATTGCCAGGCACGCAGGACTGGATCCCTAACGGTGGGAGTAATCCCATTGATTTTGGTGGTGATCTGTGGAGCTCATCTGGAGGAGACACGACCTATGCGAAGGACGTGAGACTGGCCATGGCCCAGGCCCAGCAGGACGGAGACATCCCGCCGGGTGCTCCGGTGCTGTTGGTCGGGCATTCCTATGGTGCGATGGTGGCAGGTGATCTCGCTTCAGACCCCACGTTCGTGCAGCAATACAACATCACCAACGTGGTGTCGGTCGCAGGACCCACCAACAACGACCCCATTGATCCCAATGTGAATTTTCTGGAGGTCAACGGTCAGTTCGACGCTGTTTCGAAAACCGACTTGGGGGGCATGTACGCTCCCTTGCCCGGGTTCATGATCGCACCTCCTCCGCCCGACCACACGAGTGGCCCCAACCACACAATCGTCACTCTCCCATCCCCCGGTCATATTTACGATGTGGCGACAAATCACGACGACAACAAATACGCAGCGGGATTGAATGACAGCACTGATCCTGGCTTACTCCAGTATCAGGCTCAGTTGCAACAAGATGGATTCCTGAGCACTCCGGGGTCGTCGGCGAAATCCATCAAGATTCCTGTGGGGAGGAAATAAAGCAGCGCTGACCACAACGGCGTACCCACAAACGACAGACGAGAAAGAAAAGGTGTGACATGGCGAACCATATGATCATCCAGGCTGATGAATGGCAGGACCTACTCCAGCGAGCACGGGCAGCCGCCAACGGCGATGAACAAGGAGCAGGCGACGAAAACATCGTGGTCGCAGCGCTGGCCGAACACATGTCGGCGCCTATCCGGGCCTCACTGACCTGCACGATGGGAGACATCGGCGTCTTTATCCGACTCACCCTCGTCGATGACAGGGTACTGCTCGTCGTCGATCCCATTGCTGCAGCCGATGAGGAAGTCACAGTTTCCCCCGAGGTACAACTGATCTTCGCCAACATATCCGAGATGTGGGCCATCCTGTCTTCTGCCCTTCCGCCCATCGACTGCCTGCGCGCGCGTACCACCCAGCTTCGCGGTGCTGCTCCTGAAGAACTGAATCTCACGGTGGAAGAACGCGACACGTTCTTCGACCAGGAGCAGGCCAACCTACAAGTCATCGTGGAAGCCTGGGACGAGGACACTAAGCTCGTCCAATGGGGGAACTGGTGGTCAGTTGTCGACGACCACCTCTATAGCATCTCTACTGTCGAACGCCAGCTCGTCATCAGGGCCTGGCAACCCGGAGCCGTCGCCTTGGTCTTCCGTCAAACCATGGTCGGGGCCTTCGATGTCGTCGGAGCACTCGCCAGTCAGAACGACGTTGTCAGTGAAAGTGTTGGGGACGGCGTCGCCGCGTGATGACTGGCCGATGAAGCCTCACAGTGTGTGACAGGCCAATCGGTAAGTCGGTTTGACCGATCTGTCCTGCTTCACAGGCGGCCCCCCGATGGCTCCGGATGTGGCTGGCGAGGTCAATTATTCGACGCGTGTGCCTGCATCTGAGCACTGGTCTTGACGCGCGACGACACCGTTTGCAAATCCGACACGGCTTTCTTCAACGCGGGTACGTGTTGGCCTTCCCACTCTTGTGTGAACTTGTCGTGGTCAGGACCCATCCATGTCGTCGCCGACAACGCCTTGGTCAGAACTGATAAGGCCCTTGAAATCTCGCTCGCCCCTTGGTCCATGGAGTCGGCCACCTTCAGCATGGCCTGGACATCCATCCCGTAAATACTGCTTGATGCACCCATCTTGCGCCTCTTTCTTCACTAGACCGGTGGCGTACCGTGTGTCTGCGTGTCTATCCAAACTACAGGTAGCACTGACTACGCACAATGGGACCCGTGTCCCGTCTGAGGGCCCGGATGGTGGCAACGCTGTCACAGTCCGGACATGCGATCTGGCCCCGGTACTGCCTTGCCAGTACCGGGGCCAGAGCCAATAATGTGAACAATCAGTTGGCGGACGCAGTGGTTTGCTCCTGCGCCTGACGGTTGATGTTCTGCTCCAACGCTTCGAACGTGGAGTTCATGGTGGCAGCAACGCTGCGCAGCATGTCGGACCAGATTTGCTCGAACTTCTTCGCATCATTGCCAGACCACGCAATGCGGGGAATCTGGGCCGAAGCGGCGTTGAACGCCTGATGAACAGCGCTGGTCAGCGTGGTGCCGATGTAACGACCCAGACCCTGGACAGCTTCGATATCCATACCAACAGACTTGCCGCCGACGTTCGCAAATTGCGGATTCACTGGGCTAAAAGCAACAGACATTATAATTACTCCTTGATTAAATGAGATTCTCTCAATAAATATTAATTGTTATTAGACACGACCCGTTTGTTAGGGTCACTATTAACCTTCAAAACTTCTTACTTGCTTACCGATTAACTTAACTAACTGACTTGCTTGCTTAACTAACTACGTATCTATCAACACTTCTAAGCTACAACCACCTTTCACAGCGCACAATGGGACTCGAATCCCGCCACTAGCCATGACCATGGGACCCGAATCCCATCCCGACATCGCACAATTGGCACCGCGATCGAACAAATAGCCTGCGTGACAGAAGTGACTGGTTACCCGGGCCGGCAGCCTCTGGGACTTGACGCGATGTACGTCTTTTCGACGTTGAGAGGGACACCGTCACAGGTAACGACATGGTCATCGAGATGCGGTGTGTGATCCAACGCAGATGGCGGAGCTGTGAGAAGGGGTGACCCGAGGTCTAGCATCGAGCCGAGGGAATCAAGGAGGGCAGGCCGGATCTGTGCCCGACACTGAGGCCAGGACCGTACATGACGTCGATGTCATGGGATATCCGGGGCACCCCGACGCTCGTGCCCGGACATGCAATCTGGCCCCGGCGCTGTATACCAGCACCGGGGCCAGAGCAATAAACTGATAATCAGTTGGCGGAAGCAGTGGTTTGCTCGTGCGCCTGCCTGTTGATGTTCTGTTCCAAGGCCTCGAACGTGGCGTTCATCGTCCCGGCAACATGCTTCAACATCTCAGACCAGGTCTGCTCGAACTTCCTCGCGTCATTGCCAGACCATGCGATGTGGGGGATCTGAGCCGAGGCTGCATTGAACGCTTGGTGGACGGCGGATGTCAGGGTGGTGCCGATGTAGCGACCAAGACCCTGGACGGCATCAATATCCATACCAACGGCTTTGCCGCCGACGTGCTGGAATTGGGGGCTCACTGGGCTAAACGAAACGGACATGATAATTTCTCCTTCTTAGTGCGAGATTGTCTCGCGAAATTTTGCTAATGTTGGCGACTCATCCTTGGAGTCACAACGATTATGTTTTATTCGGTTTTCTTATTAAGTTATCGATCTCATTAACTATGTATCTATCTACCCCTCCAATCTACAGACCCCTCCTGGAGCCCACAATGGGACTTAAATCCCTGACCACAACGTGTTATGGGACTTAAGTCCCATCCCCACACAACCCTGAATTTGTCCGACGAGCAAGTTTATGCGATCTATATATTTCTCAGTGATCTTTCACCCAGACAATGAACCGAGTCACTCAGGTCCGGACAGTCACCACCCCTGACGAATCGTGGCTCCATGCTTGTGGCCGTACTGCGGCGGCACGTGGGCTGATACGGACACGGCTGCAGGCTCAGAGCACAACCTTGGCTGTCATTGAAGGTGTCGGCTCCTGTGGGCCAGACGAGGTGAATCGACCCTGTGGACTGCGGATCATTGCCCGGAATGTCCTCGGTGTCGAGCTAATCACGGTGCCTCACCCAGGGCACGGCGGCTGGCGCGCGGCTATGCGTCTCAGCACGCGAAAAAACGAAGCGCGCAGACCGTCATGGTCAACGCGCTCACCGGTTTGGTACGAACTATTCAATTATTTAGGGGGTGACCCCGTCTTGCCGATCACTGTCGGCGCGAGTGGCTCAAGCTGAGTGCCACTTCTGGATAGGCACTCTTCACGCGTGCCCCCGACTCTCCGAGCAACCATCTTCCCGTACAGCTGAGTGCCACTTATGGAGAGGCACTGTTTACGCGTGCCCCCGACTCTCCGAGCAACCATCTTCCCGTAGAGCTGGGTGTACTGGTCACATCGACAACCCAAGAACAGACTTATTGTCTGCTGCGAGTTGTCGATGTGACCAGGGTGCCCATGTGGGGACGGGTAGCAGTGATGGAGTGGTCTACCCGGGGGTAACCTCATGCCAACGCGATATCCGGTCAGTATCGACATGACATGTCACTTCAGATAAAGTGCGATGACCCACCAGTAGGCCTTGATGACGCCAACAACCCAAGCGATGAAACTTGAAATAGTCATGATAATTTCTCCTTTGTAGTGCGAGGTATCCTCGCGAATTGATTATTTATATTTGTGACTCATACTTTCGAGTCACATTGAATATATATTGTTATTCTTTTTTATTAGTTACTTATATTTCTTATTAATTATGTATCTATCTACTCTTCTAATTTACAGACCAATTATTGACAGCACAATGGGACTTAAATCCCTTATCACAGCGTATTATGGGACTTATATCCCATTATTTTCCACACTCTGCAGTGCCCTATTCATCCGATTATGTGATCGATATATTCCCCATTTCCGCATCAGCACGATACTGATCATGAGCACCTCTACATCAAGCCGAGAGTACGTCCAAGCATCCTGCGGAAACGACTGCTTGTCAGCAAACAAGCAACAGTGCTCACCATGGTGACTCTGTCATTCAGCCACTCGCATCGGCAGCCGGGCAACTATCCGAAAACAGCATGGTGCAGCGCCTATTGCTGATTGGATCGGCATGGATGAGCAAGGACGAGCATGCAGTGAGGGTTCCGTGATGAGCGTTGATGGACCCAAAGCTGCGACCCTAACCAGGGATCCAAAGCAAGCCCGGATGCACCGATTGCTGCCGAGCCACACAACAGGTGGCTATCCCACCCCACCCAAGACACCGGACAGCCGTCAATCCGACCTGGGCGTACTGTTGACTTCAAGGAGGTTGATATGACTATTTCGCTTGAGGTTTCCTGGGACCTGGACGGCATCACGATGGAGGGAACTGTCACGCGGCCGGATGCCGCCGGGCCGTTGCCTGGGGTTGTCTTGGTTGCCGGGTCGGGGCCGACGGATCGCAACTGGTGTTCGCCGCTGCTTCCGGGCACGAACGGTGCGGGTCAGCAGTTCGCCGAGGCCTTGGCCGCAGCGGGGATCGCGTCGATGAGGTACGACAAGCGCGCCTCGGGGCCGCACGTCATGGAGAACGTGCCCAAGCTGATGGGCAAGCTGAGCATGGGGTCACATCTGGACGAACTCGCTGGCGCGGTGCACGCATTTGTTGACACGGGGTGCGTCGACCCGGCCCGAATCATTGGGCTCGGCAATAGTGAAGGTACGCTGCATGTCCTGCATTACGCGGCGTCTGAGCAGCCGATCCCGTTCGCCGGCATCATCCTGGCTGCACCGCCGGGGCGTCCGACGCGGGACCTCCTGTTGATGCAACTGGGGACTCAAGCCGCCCAATTGCCGAATGGGGACGAGCTGATGGACAAGGTTCGCCAGGCCTGCGCCCGGTTCGACGCTGGTGGGGCGATGGACCCGGATCCGGTGCTACCCGAGCAGGTCCGGATGGTCCTGCAGAGCTTCGAAACGCCGGTCAACCTGCCCTTGGCGCGCGAATTGTGGGGTGAGTCGGCCTGTGACACGTTGCCCCGGATCACCATTCCCGTGCTCGTACTGATCGGGGGCAAGGACATCCAAGTTGACAGGTACGCCGACGGAGACGTCCTCCAGGCGTGTACTGCAGGGATGGACAATGTCACTTTTGCATTCCCGCCGGACGCCAACCACGTGTTCAAGCAGGACACCCGGCCGCTGGACCAAGTTGTCGCAGCGCCTGGCAGCGGTTACAACGAATCAGACAGCCCGCTCGACCCTGAGAGCCTGTCGACAATAGTACGGTGGATCGCGGGTGTCCCCACAACGGCATCTGGCCCCGGCGCTGTCATCGCAGCACCAGGGCCAAAGTCATAGAGTGTGAACAATCAGTTGGCGGACGCAGTGGTTTGTTCCTGAGCCTGACGGTTGATGTTCTGTTCCAACGCTTCAAACGTGGAGTTCATGGTGGCAGCAACGCTGCGCAGCATTTCGGACCAGGTTTGTTCGAACTTCTTCGCATCATTGCCAGACCACGCAATGTGGGGAATCTGGGCCGAAGCGGCGTTGAACGCCTGGTGAACGGAACTGGTCAGCGTGGTACCGATGTAACGGCCCAGACCCTGGACAGCTTCGATATCCATACCAACAGACTTGCCGCCGACGTGCGCGAATTGCGGGTTAACCGGGCTAAAAGCAACAGACATTATAATTACTCCTTCATCAAGATGAGATACTCTCGAAAATATAGATTGTTGTGGATTCTGACTCGACTTTCCGAGCCACAATGAACTATTAAATTGTTAGACTTTTTACGTGTTGACTTGGTAACTTGTTCACTTAACTAACTGTGTATCTGTCAACACTTCCAATCTACAAGCCCCTCCCAGAACACACAATGGGACTTGAATCCCGACACCCCCTGACACCATGGGACCCGTATCCCAGCCCTTGGGGGTGGGGATACGAGTGGACCTTTCTCCCCGCCCTTGGGAATGAGGATCGCGCGACTGGGTGCTCACATGACGTCCCATGACACGTCAGTGGGTTCTCAACCCTGCGTACGCGCCGATGCGAATGAAAGAGGTCCCCGACGCCAACCCGCTGGTTGGCCAACTCTTTCTACGCGCGCATGTGAATGGCCCCGGTGCTGCCCTACCAGCACCGGGGCCATGAGCCAAACTGATTTGGTCAGTTGGCGGACGCAGTGGTTTGCTCCTGCGCCTGCTTGGTGATGTTCTGTTCCAACGCTTCGAACGTGGCGTTCATGGTGGCAGCAACGCTGCGCAGCATTTCGGACCAGGTCTGCTCGAACTTCTTCGCATCATTGCCAGACCACTGAATGTGGGGAATCTGGGCCGATGCGGCGTTGAACGCCTGATGAACAGCGCTGGTCAGCGTGGTGCCGATGTAACGACCCAGACCCTGGACAGCTTCGATATCCATACCAACAGACTTGCCGCCGACGTTCGCAAATTGCGGGCTAACCGGGCTAAAAGCAACAGACATTATAAAAACTCCTTTTGTAAACGAGATATTCTCGCGATCTTAAACATTGTTCCCAATCACAACCGATACCCTCAGGTCATGACATCATGAAACTACTTATCTATTCAGTTGTTTACTCAATTACTTACCTACGTACTAACTACGTATCTATCAACATCTCCAAGCTACAACCGACCCCAACAGCACACAATGGGACTCAAATCCCAACACCCCTGTTTGGCATGGGACCCGAGTCCCATCCCGGCACCGTCGACGGATTCAGGAGAGCATACGGACAAAGAGGCAGCCGCGGGGACGGGGGAACCGTCCGACGAGGGGATGATGTGGCAGGCCAGCATGGCCACTCGTGCCTGACCACGGCGAGCCGCACGACACCGATCACGGCTCGACGAGTGCCACCTGGATTTTTCTGCCGGTACCACCACCGATGAGGAAGCCTCGCCCGGGGGGGAAGTCTGTGACCCGGATGCGGCCGACGTTGGTGCCGGTCAGCTGGTCGGTGTCCATCTCGTCGGGGACGAGCACCAGTCCGCGTCGGGCCGCCTTAAAGGTCTTGGCCAGGGTCCAGGCTTGGCTCCAGGTGGCGGTCTGGCCCTCGCCGACGACGAATTGGTCGTTCTTCACCGCTGCCACGAGGAGACGGTCGAGCGCATCCTCACAGGGCGTACTGGTGAAATCGGTGAGCGAATCGACGAAGATGGCGTAGCGTCCAGCGGGAACCGATCCATCCGACAGTTCCTCGATCAGGGCCTCGGCCATCTCAATGATGGCGTCGTCCCCACGAGCCACCCTCCCCCAGTCCAGGCGGTCGACCACGCTGGTCCGCGTGGGGGCGACCAGGATCGTCTCGAAGCGGCTCAGGCCGGCTTGCGTGTGCCGGGTGACAGCGGACGCGATCGCAATCAGGGCGTTGGTCCGTCCAGAACCTGGAGGTCCGGCGACCAGCAAGGCTCCGCGTGGTTCGGTTCCAGCCGCGGCCAAATCGTCGTCCGCCAGGGCGAACGCTGGATATCCGCGCGAGTCGGAGACCGGCAGGTCTTCCATGGACACGATCGTGGGCAGGATGTTGATCCCGGGTGCCGCCACAACTTCGGAACGCTCCTTGGCCGCTTGGGCCAACTGCTCCACAGCCCTCGCCTGGATGGCGACGTTGGGGTCGGCCCCCAAGACACCGAGCTGGATTTCGCTGCCGTCCAAGACCCCACGTCCGGGAGGAGACGCCGATGACAAGATGTCTTTCGGCGCTCCCATCGCCAGGTAGTCGTCTTCGGTGGGCAGGCGCAACACGATCTTGCGCTGGACGGTGGAATTGATCGAATTGGGGATGGCATTGGTACGGTCGCCGGTCATGATGATGTGGACTCCCAAAGGCCGGCCATCGGCGGCGATCTGGGCGAAGGCGGTGAACCACCGGGCGCGGTTGGAGAACTCGTACTCCTCGCGGAAGGCCGACATGCCATCGACCAGGAGCAGGATGCGCGGCTCCTGGGGAGCGTTCGCCAGACGACGGTACTCCCCGATGCCCGACGCCGACACCTTCTGATATCTGACAGAACGCTCGTCGACGGTGGCGCGCAGAGTCCTCAACAACCGGATGACGCGCTCTTCGTCGTCTCCGCGGATGACCGCGCCGACATTGGGCAGGTCTTCGAGCATGGACAACCCGCCCGACGCGAAGTCGAGGGCGTACACCCACACCGGGCCGCCGCTGCGAGTCGCGAACACCGACGAGGCGACGATCGTCCGCAGCGCCGTGGTCTTGCCCGAACCGCTGGCCCCGATGATCGCCAGGTTGCCGTCACGATCGGGTTCGTACATGACCACCGGTTGCTGTTGGCCGTTGGGATCGTCCAGGACGCCCAAGACCAAATGATGGTCGTCGCGGTGGCCGGGCAGCCGCGCCAGATCGTAGACCGCGGCCAGTTCAGCCAGCCACGGCTTGCGCGGGGCGGGAATCTCCTCCTGTTGGGCCGCTCGTACCATGGTCGAGACCAGCCGGTCGATGTCGGTGTCGACATGGCTGAGGTCGAGTTTGCGCTCCGGAAGCCTCCAGGGCAGGTCCGATCCGAAATCCATCTCCGCGACGTAGACCGGAGACAGGGCCGCGTCCACAGGAGTACGGGCCCCCGGATATCCGGCCTGGAACTCGACAATCCGGCCAGGGCCGGTCTTGGCCGCCGCACGCCCGGGGGTCGACGGGTCGAAGAACGCGGCCGTCTTCTCGCCCAAGACATCGAAGGAGTCCGAGTCGTCGGCCATCCTCAGCGCCACCCTCAGATTCGTGTTGGCGCGCAGGTTGTCCTTGATCACACCCGACGGCCGCTGGGTGGCCATGATCAGGTGCATGCCCAAGGACCGACCGCGCTGGGCGACGTCGACCACTCCGTCGACGAACTCGGGAATCTCGGTGGCCAGAGCGGCGAACTCGTCCACCACGATGATCAGGCTCGGCGGACACAAGGGGTCGCCGCGCTGCTCCAGTTCAGCCAAGTCCTTCGCGGCCCGCTGGTTGAGCAACTGTTCGCGGAAACGCAGTTCCGCCCGCAAGCTCGTCAGAGCCCGGCGGACCAGATAGGGCGACAGGTCGGTGACCAGCCCGACGACGTGGGGCAGGTCCAGGCAGCGGGCGAAAGCCGAGCCGCCCTTGTAGTCGACGAAGAGGAAAGCCAGACGGTCCGGGCTGTGGCCCACGGCCATGCCGAGAACCCAGGCCTGGAGGAATTCCGACTTGCCCGCACCGGTCGTACCGCCGACCAGCGCATGGGGACCCTGGGTCTTCAAGTCGAGGGTGAACAGGTCGGAACCGGCGTGACCGACCAGGGCGCGCAGACTGATCGGGTGGCGCATCGGCACCATCGGGGCATCTGGGCGGCGGTCCAGAATCGACTGATTCTCCCGCCAGCGCGTGGACACCGCGTCCGGGCTGCTCGCCAACTCCTGGCCGGTCAAGCTGACCAGGCTGACCGACTTGGGCAGATCGGACGCGTCGTCGATCGGAATACCGGCGTCCAGGACGGGTGACAAGATCCGGGCCAGATGGTCGGACATGGCGGTGTCGATGGTCTCGACCTGGACGGGGATGACCGTGTTGCCCTGCCGGACCCGGCCAACAAACGAGCCTTGGTCCGAGACTTCGAGGTACGTACGACAGGCCGCTGGAATCTCCGCCGGAGCCTGAGCGCACCAGATGATGTGGACGCCTGCGTCGGGCCCGCGTTCGGTGACTCGGGTCAGCCGGGCGCGGTCCACAGAGGTGTCGTCGACCAGCAGCACGACACTGGGAAGATGCGGGCGATTGTCCTGATCGGGGTCGGTGACAAGGTCTTCCTTGTCCATCGGGCCTCGCGGCTTAGGCTCTTTCGTACCGATCCTGGCCTCGATCAATTCCTCGATCCTCGCCAACAGTGCACTACCGTTCAAGGCGTCGCAGGCCAGATGGGTCGAGCCCAGAGGGGAATGCGGGCTGGAGGTGTGCGGCAGCCATTGCAGCCATCCCCAGCGGGACACACCGGCTCGTGAGGTCAGGCAGGCGACGACCACCTCGGCCGGTGAATGCCCGCAGATCAGTTCGACCATGATCCCGCGGGCCACTCCGTCGAGGACGCTGTGATCACCACAGATGCCCAGCGACCCGCAGACTTTCAGGTCCGCGACGACGGGCGCGTCTTCGAGAATCGAGAAGTCTTCGATCACGGCGTCCAGTTCTCGCTCGAACTCGGGGATCCCGTCCCTGTGGTCTTGACTGTTGAACTTCACGAAGGGCGCGATGTTGCCGATTCCCAGACGCAGCCGCAAGAAGGCCGGATGTTCGGGCCGGCGCCACCACAGCATGGTGCCCAAACGGATCGCGGCCGACCAGATGTCCGACACGGAAGGAAAGACGGTGATCAGGTCAGTACGGTCCTGGTCGTACATCTCTGATAATTTCTGACGATCCCGGGCGATCGCGGCGATGAAGCGCTTGACGGACAGCTTGAAGCGACGCTTGTTGCGCATGTACTGGTCGACGAAGGTCCCCACCATGATGATCGGGCTCAAGGAGATGTAAATGATGCTCATCAGCGAGTGGGTGACCAGATACATGACCCCGCCCATGACCAGGGGGGCGAGCATGGCGATCCAGGGGAAGGGCAGGTCCTCTGGAGGCTTGGGGGGGTCGGGCAGGCGGAAATCTCGTTCCTTCAGGTGGGGCAAGACGTTCGGCGAGCGGTTGAACGGAATGTCGGTCGACGTGGGATTCTCGACGCCCACGGGCCGGATCTGGGCGATGGTGAACTCGGTGTCGCCCAGAGTCACCAGGTCGTCGGCGTCCAGGCGGAGGCGACCGACCCGTTGTCCGCCCACCATCACACCGTTGGCTGAGTTCTGGTCGATGATCTCGACCCCGTCGCCCACGCTGATGCGGGCATGGTGTTTGGAGACCATGTCATCGCGCAGAACGATGTCATTGTCCTGCGCGCGCCCGATGGTCGACGACCCGAAGGGCAGGGAAAACTCGGCTCCCGCGCCGGGGCCTGACACGATCCGGACCACGGCGGCGGCCTGGCCCGCCGAAGTCGCTGAGAACGGCTGGGAACGGACCACCTCGACCTGCATGCCCGAGCGCAAACCCGAATCGATCAGAGATGTCTTGGTGTTCAGCAGCCTGCCTTGGCTCAAAGCCGTGCCGTCGGCGACCCGCAGAGTCACACTGACCGGATCGACTACCTCACCTGGGTCAGTCGGATGGGCGGCGGCAAGGGCAGCGGCGATGTCGCCGACCGTGGCGGTCCCATCGGCGGTGACCAACAAGTCATGATTGTTCTGCTGACGCTGGACCGTCAGCTTGAGCCTCATTCGTCGCCCTCATCGTCCCCGTACATACTCGGGTTGTCGTCCAGCAACGGCAAATCGTTGGCGGTCACCAGGAGGGACGTCACGGCGTACTCGACCAGACGGACTCGGCGACTGACAGCGTACCCGCCGGAAACCCCGCCGCGAAGACCCTCGACACCGATCCGGTCGAACTTCTCACACACGTTGTCGAGCTTGCGGGTGAAGCGCCGGGCCGACCAGCCGAGCCGGGCGGCAGCGGCCGCGGAGGACGGCACATCGGCTGGGCCAGAGCCAATTTGGCGCAGCCGGGTCTCCGCCAAAGCCACGATCAGCAGCTTCTGGCTAGGAGTCAGGGACACAGCACCAATCGTTTCATTGTTCCCACCCGCCACGTCGGGGACGACAGTGGTCGGCTTGAACGGCGGAGCCTGGGTGAACAAATTGATCTCGTACGTGGTAGAGGCGGCCGAAAAGGTCAAGAGCATGTGTCCGAAGACGATCGGCGCCCGTGCGCCAGGAGCGAGCCAGGATTGAGTACGACCCTCACCGTCGGATAGCGTGGCTGCCAGCCGGGAACCGTCGTTGTAAATCCACCACAGATCGTAGGCGTTTTGCAGATGCAGGAACGTCCGGTGGAGGTACGGGTTCTCATCGATGACCAGGTCGCCCTCGCGCCCGATGACGAACTCCTTGGCCGGATCGGGGGAATACCACTCCCCCGCGAACTCGATCCTCAATTCACCGCGGCGCAGCGGTCCTCCTTCAAGTTCAACAGCACTCATTGTCTATCCTCCTTGTGTCATGGCAATCCGACCAAGCGGACCTGGACTGACTCGCCCAGGTCCAGGGTGTCACCATCGTGGACGGGAACAGGGGTGTTGGTCACCATCTGATCCGGCTGGCCCGGCCTGAGTAATTTGGTTCCATTATTGCTGCCCAAGTCGATCGCGACAACCTGGTCTCCGACGACACGCAAAAGCATGTGACTGCGGGAGATACTGCGATCGGGGCTTTCCACCCGCAACAATGTGCACTCTTCGCCCGGTCTGGGGATCGGAGCGCGGCCGATGACTACGGTGTCGTGGATCTCGACATCCTTGCCCCCCACGACTGCCCGGCCGAATCCATCCGAAGACTCGTCCTCGTCGACCTCGATCATCAGGGTCGAGTCGATCGGCTGGCCTGGTTTGCCAGGCACCTGGAGTGCGATCGGCTCGGGCAGGGTTTGACCGGAGGGCGGGTCGGACGGGTCGGACGAGCCGGACGGGCCGACAGGCTCATCACGGGGGGGTTCTTCCTCGGGCACCGGCGGTGGGGGTGTTTCCGGTACGGCAGGCTGATCAGCGTCGGTTCCCAGATGACGGATGGCCGCCTGCTCCACGGAGAGTTTCATCGTGTGGCCCCACAAAGCGCTGAACGGGTTGTCCACCACAGCGGCCGGAGCTGCTTCCGGTTCTGGACCTGGCTTGGCAGGCAGCAGGGGTGCTGGAGAGGGTGGCGAGGTTGGTGCTGGTACCGGTCTGCCTGGGGGCAGCACGCTGGCCGGTTTGGTCCGGCTAGGCCGGGTAACGGGGTTCGGTCCGACTGGTTTCGAGGCGCCTTCGCGCGGTGAAGCCGAACCGGGAAGTCTCGTGTCCCGGATCCCACGCCGAGCGGTGGGGACAGACGGGCTTGGTCCGAGAGGAACCGGTGTCCAGTGCAGGCCGCCACATCGGAACACACCACCGGCAGCCGGGAAAACAGAGATCTGCGCGGGACCGACCTGGACATCCACCACTGAGGCCAATTCTCCCTGACTTGGCGCGGCGACAGTCCCGCGTACCAGCAACTCGTCCACATCAGAGCGGGCCACGACGACCACTCCAGCCGCGACAACAGTCAGTCGTCCTTTCACATGGCTGGCGTCACGGTCCGAGGACAAGACCAGTCCGAAACCCAGCAGCGCGTATCCCCCAGTCGCTTTCCCGGCCAATCGGGAGGACAAGCCCCAGAAGTCATCTTGAACCCCATGGTCCCAACAGGCCATCGCGTCTTCAGCAGACCAGGCTGGGTCCAACCAGGCCAGGGTATGGGCGCACACCACACCCCATCCGTCGCCCAGGGCCCAGTTCACCCCCACGATCTAGCCTCCTCGACCCTCATCACCCGATCGCCCAATCTGACCCGGCCACCCGACTCCACCGACACCCGGGTGCCTGACGACACGGCTCTTTCCTGGCCTATCTTACTGATCACCGCCGACCCATTCGTCGAACCCAGGTCTACAATCCACACGCCCAGATCCGTGCCCCCGACAGCCAGATGGTTGCTTGAGACCGTACGAGACGCGTCTTCGACCCTCACCAACGCGGCATTCGGGTACTGTGGGCTGGCCGACGGAGCACGACCCACCAGAGCCGTGCCGTTCAACAAGAACGTCTGTCCGGTGTCGAACCTCAGCAGCCAGTGGTGAGCGGGCGCCGCAGGGGTATCGGATGACCTGCCACCGTTGTCCGCTCTGAGGGCGACCACAGTGTCCATCAACGCAGTTGTGGGCCGTACTCGGATGTCCGGATCCGGATCAACACTGGCCGCGGGCTGAAAATCAGGTACCTGTTCACCTTCGGGACCCCACATGGGCGCGTTCACCGACGCGTTGATCATCTCCGAAGGGCTGCGCAACCCCGGGATCCGTGGTTCCGCGACAGCCTGCGGGCCACCGGTCGGCGAGCCACTCAGGACCGCCGCATCGGCTTGGACACTGACAATTTTCTCTTTTGCGGTCCTGGGAGCGGTCAGACGCTCCCTGACCTCAGTCGGCGTGGGAGGCTTGAGCGTCACATCGCGGCCATGGCGGACGTCGATGACGCCCAACCCGGCAAACCGGTCTTGCCAATGCCGCCCGTCAGCGTCGCGCGAGGCAATGGCCAAGATGAAAGGCACCAGACCGACGGTGATGAATCCCAGCATGCCCATGACCAGGGCTCGCCCGAATCCAGCCCCGCCCGGATGGCCGCCCGTGTCGACGCGGACAGTCCGCATCCCGAGCATGCGGGCGATGGGAGTACGCCCCGAGATCGCTGTCCACAGTGACCCGAACAAGCCCACGAGGATCAGCGCGCCCACCGCGACGATGCCGATGATGATCACACGGATCAGTGACCAGCCCCTCAACAACAAGTCCGTCTTCGACCAGTGTGTCAACGTCACCCACCCCATGAGCCACGCCACGCCCGTCGCCACGGCGGCACTGAGCAGGACGAGCACGAAACCCGTGAGAATCGCATAGGCGACTCGTTTTCCGCGCGAGACCAGTCGTGCGTCCAACAACCCGGGGCAGGTGACCAGCAGATCGTTCACGGTCTCACGGTCCTGTCCTCGGCGGCTGGGAGAGCCTCCCCGCCCGTGGCGGCGTCACCTCGCTTGCGCACAGCGGTTTGAAGCACAGCTTCAGTGTCGGGGGAGGCGACCGGCCCAGGGGGCGATGAGGCTGCCACGGCCGGCTTCGCCACAACCGGTGCGACCGGTGGAATCGGCGCCGTGCCCGCTTGTGCGGTCGCAGGTTTGGGCAGGAAGGAGCGCAAGCTCAGCCGTGCCCGCCAGCGGCGGAATCGTCCCAACGACGCCAACAAGACTTTTCGGGTGCCCCGGACATCGTCCCAGAACGCGTGAACGAGTGGAGCACTCAACTCGGCCGGTCCGAAGACCGCTTGATTGGCCCGGGCTGCCATCGGTGTCAGTTCGTTGCGCCCCACAGCCAGGAGTTGTTCCCGCCTGGTTCCGGGGGGCACCTTGTACCCCATGTCACGCACCACATCCATCAACTCATCCCATCCGCCGGCCACCTGTGTCGATAATTCACCCTTCTTGGAACGTCTGGACCGCCGCTGGGCTTTCAGCCCGGTGATCAGACCCACCACCAGGGCGATGAGCGCGATGGGAGGGCCAGCCCAGCGCACCACGACCCAAACGACTCCCAAGGCCCCGCTCGTCCAAGGATTCGGCTTGGGGGCGACGCCGCCATTGAGGCCAGTGGTGAAGCGCGGTGAGGTGAACACCGGCGGCTCGACAGGATTGGGCGGTGGCACGTCGACAGCATTCTTGTCCGGGGTTGGGTCAGGCGGAACGAAGACCGGCGCTTTGGTCCGGTCTGGAATGAAAGATGCCGGAAGAATCGAGTGCCATTGCCCGTCATTGGTCAAGATCTCCACCCACGCGGACACATCCTTGCCCTGGACCGTCCCATTCGCGGGGACCTCGGCTCCCATCACCACTCTGGCCGGGTAGCCGATCGATTGGGCCAGCAAGGCGAAGGTCGCCGCGTACTGTTCGTCGCTGCCCACCGGACCACTTTGCGCGGCCAGGAAAGTCGCCAGACGTCCCTGCTCATGGCCAGTGGGATAGGCCTCTTCGTTGGGCTTGGATCCGTCTGACCAATATCCCTTGTCGTGCAGGTAGGCCGCCGCGGACTGCAACTGTTCCCATTGCCCCTTGCCTGAGGGAACGGCCTTCGCAATGCCGGCCGACAAGAACGACAGATCGCTAGGGGTCAGCACCGGAGAACCACCCGGGGTCATCGTGGGTCCGTTCATCAGGTCGAGCGGAGTGTACGCCACCGCTGTCTCGTCGATGACATCCCCGGACTTCAAGGTGTCGGGCAACAACACCGGTGCGCTGGGCGACACCACCTGTGGGGTTGACAACAATATTTGTGAGGTGGACTCGTTGTAGACCTGGGAGGAGACATGAGCGGCCGCGTCTGTGCCGTCGTAGGCCACCGTGGTCAAATTCCCCACACTGGGAACCCACTGCTGGAGGGAGAAAGATGCGACATAGGCGGCCCCGATGGTGATCGTGCCACTGATCGTCGGGCCACTGGGCGGGTCGGGGATCTGGCTGCCGATCCGCTGGAAACCCGTCCTGGTCGCGCCGTAGCCGCCGCCGGTGGCTGTCCAGGCTGTCCCGTTGTAGTCATCCATCACAGCGAATCGGAGCCACGTGTCCGCCGGAACCTGGTCGACCTGCATGAGGGTCTGGTTGTAGTAGTAGTGGACCGGATCCTGCTGGGCCAGCACGTCGGACGAGAACTTGCGGAAACTCACCAGTGGACTGCCCAGGTCGGGCAAAACCACCGGGGGTTGGACGTAAGTACGGGCCACGACGCGGTCAGCGGCATCAAGACCGGGAAGGTACGGCGCGGCGAAGTAAGATGCCGCTGTCGCCAGAGCCAGGACGACCACCGCCAACACGACACGCACGATGCTGCGCGAACCGGTGTGCATCAAGCGGCGACGTCGCGGAGCCCTCATTGCCAGCCAGAGGAAGACCACAACCGCGTACCCCAGCCCGACTGGCACAGCTGCCGCCGGGCTTTGAGTTCCCATGATGATCGACACGGCCACGAGCAGGGTCGGCAGGACGGCGGCAGGCCAGGCGATCCGTGTGCGCCGAGCGATCGCGAACCCACAGGTGGCCACCACCACAGCCAAGAGGTACGGCAGGACGATATACGAGCTGTTCGCAGGCAGAGGCGCGACAATGGTCAGCATGCCTTTCCAACCGTCGATGGCCAAACGGACCACACCCATCGGCGCCGAACTGACGGCCACCATGCCACCCAGGATGTAGACCACCACCGAAGTGACCACCACGATCAGCCAGTGCCAACGCAATACGTTGGCCAGGTGAGCCAGAATGATGCCGAGAACGGCGCCGGTCAGCGCCGGCGCCAGATACTTCGGCGACTGAAAAGTCGTCAGGAAAGCCAGCAGGGCCACCATGATCACTGCCAGGAGGAACATGGCGTCGACCAGGTCGGCGTTGCCGGGACGAAGGCTCACCAGCCGACTGGTCATCGTGCGGGTGGGGCCAGTTTGGGTCCTGCCCTTCGGATCCACTGCTTTCATGCCATCACCTCCGCTGCCAACGCATGCGGGAGGTCAGACAACATCCCTACCGTGATCACATTCATGCCGCCGGCCTGACGAAGCCCGACGGTTGCCCCCTGGTCGGAGCGCAACGCCACGACCCGTACTTCTGGAGGCAACATAGCTTTGGTACGCAGCAGGGCGCCGACGTCGGCCCGCGAGCCGGTGCAGACGACGGCCTGGGAGATGTCAGAGGCCAGCTTCACCAAGGTCGCCGTCTCCTCGGCCAGCGAGTAGGCCTCCCGGCCGGCCCGGGAGAAGGTGTCCAGCGCCATCTGACGCGGAGGTCTGACGGCGGCGTGGCGGCCACACAAGACGGTGATGTCGAGTTCGTCCGCCAGCGCGCGCACGGCCACCGAGGCCCCCAGGCTGATGGCCAGTTCGAATTCGGCTTCGGAGGCGTACGAGGCGGAGTTCACGTCGACGATCACGGCGATGTGGGAGCGGCGGGTGTCCAAGAATTGGCGTACCAAGAAAGCATCCATGCCCGAGGTGGCACTCAGCTTGGCCGACGACCTCCAGTGGATGAACCGGCGGTCGTCCCCGGGCGTGTAGGGCCGAAGAGCATGGAAGGCCAAATCCGAGGTCGACACATCATTGGTCGCCTGGCCTTCCAGGTCGCGCAACAAGCCAGAGCCCAGCGATTCCAGGGCCACGATGCGAGGGTGAATGAACAATTCGATGACGGGGGTCCAGGCTACTTGGCGCCGGAAAACGTTGAACGGATCACCGCGCTGGCTGATCACCGGCCCAACGTTGATCACAGCACGACGCGAGGTCGGGATCAAGGTCAATTCTTCGCGGTGGCCTCCGGGCGGCACCATCGGCAGGTTGTAGCGAGCGGCGGACTCGCCGATGGGAACCTCCACCGACAAAGCCAACAGCGGTGTCGACGCCTGGTTGACGACCTCCAGGCGTGTGGCAGCGGTGTCACCGACGGTCACCCGTCGCGGGTCCACATCCAGTCGAACCGCCAAGTTCAGCCTGCCCAGACTCAGCACCAGCGCGATCACCAGAATCACGATCAGGAAGACCGTGACATAGGCGAATTCCACCCAGTGCAGAGTCGCGGTGAGCACCCACGCGACGGCGGTGAACAGGATGACCGTCCAGCCCAGGGGTGAGACGATGCTCAGCATTGATCCCACGCGGCTCCAGACCGGCTTGGTGAAGCGGATGACCGAGCGGGCCCGTTTTTTCACACGGCTCGCCGCCCTGGGTGGTCGTGGTCCGGTACGGCTCGACTGGCGCCGGGTTGTTCCCCGAGGTCCTGACCGGGTCCCGGTCGGGTTTCGGTGCTCACCCGTCGCCGGGCCGGACGCGACCGACTGGACAGAGGCTCTTGCCACTGTCTGCGAAGGATCCTCTTCGATTGCGGGGCCCGCGCCTCGCGTCGTGCGCTCGCCAGGCATGGCTCACCCGCGCAACCGGTCGCTCGGCGGCGGGACGGAGGCCAACAGGTCGTCGATGACACGATCGACGGTCACGCCCGAGAACTGGGCTTCGGCATTGAGGATGATCCGGTGGCTCATGATCGGCACCGCCAAGTCCTTGATGTCATCCGGCAGGACGAACTCGCGGCCCTGGGCGACGGCCCAGGTCTTGGCAGCCCGGATATACGACAGGCAGGCCCGCATGGACAGCCCGAGACGTACCTGCGGATTGCGCCGGGATTCGATGGCCAACTGGGCCACGTAGTCCAGGACAGCCGAATCGACATGGACCTCGTTGGCCAGGGAAGACATCTGCGCTACGGCCTGGGCGGCGATGATCGGGCCCACCAGAGCGGCCCGGTCACGGTTGGCGGCCTGCGCCATCAACTCCACGGCCACCCCCTGGTCGGGATACCCGATGGCCGCTTTCATCAAGAAGCGGTCGAGTTGGGCTTCGGGCAGCCGGTAGGTGCCCGCTTGTTCGACCGGGTTCTGCGTGGCGATGACCATGAAGGGACGACCCACCGGGTGCGAGACACCGTCCACGGTGACCCGGCTCTCCTCCATGACTTCCAGCAAGGCCGACTGGGTCTTGGGGCTGGCCCGGTTGATCTCGTCGGCCAGGACCACAGTGGCGAAGACCGGCCCTTCATGGAATTCGAAGGCACGCTTGGCCTGGTCGTAGATAGTCACACCGACGACGTCGGACGGCAGCAGGTCGGGAGTGAACTGGATGCGGGAATGGGTCCCCTGGACCGTGTTGGCCAGGGACTTCGCCAGGACCGTCTTGCCAGTGCCAGGATTGTCTTCGATCAGCAGGTGGCCCTCCGATAGCATACATGTCAGTGCCAGCCGGATGATCTCCGTTTTGCCGCGGATGGCCAGTTCGACGTTGCCGACCAACTGGTCGAAGGTGGAGGCGAACCACACTGCCTGATCTCTACTAATTGACATTGCACATTTCCTTTATACATCAACTGCTCTGTTTACACATGGCCCATTCGCTGCTCTTCTGACCTGCGAGAGTCCACGTGTTGGGCGGCTGTTGGCCGTTCCAACCCGGTTGGTACTGGGCATTCGTGGCGTCCTTCTCAAGATCCCCGGTGGGGCCCACCTTGAACGAGTCCGTCACAGTCCCTCCCGTGGGGCCGGCTCCATAGGCAGTACACACCACGGTTGCACCTGGCGTGAAGTTGAACAAAGAGTAGTGGTAGTAGTTACACGGCGTGAACTGCTTGCATCCCGAAGCACCAGCGGAGACCTTGAAAGACGCGGGTCCCCAGGTGGTGACAGAGGCTGACTGTGATTGTGACTGCCTGGACACACCTGGCTGAGTGTTAGCCATGGTCGCGACAGCATTCACCGTGAGGCCGTCGTTGGAACCGGCCTGGGAGCCCGTTCCCACGTCGCAGGTCAACGTCACCGTTATTGCCGCAGATCCCGACTTGCTAGCCGAACACGCGGTGCCTGTGATAGTCACCGTCAGCGTGGCAGACAAGCCGTTGCCATCACCTGTCGCCGTGACAGTGACCGATCCCTGAACGACCGTGGACGTCGGGGTGGTAACCGTCATGACCGGAGCCGCTGCGGTCTGGCCTGAGGCCGACGTGGTCAACGGGGAACGCGAGACGCTCGAATCCCCGTTGGAGATCTGGGCGCTGAACGCACCACTCTTCCCGTATCCCACATCGCAGGTGAGCGACACCGATATGGTTCCAGTCCCCGAATGCGTGTCTTTCCCGCACGGTCCCGTGAGGGTCAGCGTGGCATTCAGACCGTTCCCGTCACCGTTCACCGACGCGGTCAGTTGCGACCCTGTGGCCTTGATCTGGATGTCACCCAGAGTCATGTCGGGCGGCGCCAAGGTCGTCCCCGATGCTGGAGTGGCGTTCTGTACGGGCCTGTTCGACTGGGTGTCGATGTTGGCGATCTGTGCGGTGAACGACCCGGGCGACGAGTAACCGACCTTGCAGGTCACTTGGGCCTGCAATGCCCCCGTGCCCGTACTTGCCGCCGACTTGCAGGATCCAGGTCCTTGCACGGTCAGCGAGGCGCCCAGACCATGACCGTCGCCTGTCACCGTCGCGGTCAGATTGGGCCCGCTGGGAGTCACAGTGATGGCACTGATCGTCATGCCAGGAGGTTGCAAGGTCGACGCGGGCTTGCTCGTCTTCACCGCTGCCCGGACTGGATTAGTGTCCGCCGAGGAGAAGGTGGCTGAGATGGTCCGCGAGTCGGCCCAGTTGATCGAGATCGAGCAGGTGATCGTCACCGTGGAAGTGGAGGACGAGGACTTGTTGCAGTCCTTCTCAGCGCCGCTGTTGCTCAGGGTCAACGTCGCGGAGGCGCCGTTCGCATTGGCGCTCGCGGTCACGTTCAACACGTTGTTGGTCGGGGTCACCGTCAAAGAGATGTCCCCCAGCGGGCCGAAGGGTGTCACCGATGCCGCCGGGGACACTCCTCCGCACTTGGTCCCGTCAGCACCGGAGTCGTAGCAATCCCGCGCTGTCACCAGGACCGAGGTGCCGTTCGGCGAAGGACTCTGCACAGTCTGATCGAAAGGTTTGTCGTACGCCTTGACGGTTTGCACAACCGTCTGGCCGATCATGATCTGGACGTAACTCGACCCGGCGTCCCCGCGTGAGACCGGCGCGGTGCCGGTGACACGGATTTGCTGGTCCACCCCTGTCGGCGACACCGAGATCCCTCCCATCACCGGAGGCTGGCCTTCGGCAGACCATGAGGCAGTGGCAGTTGTTGAGTACTGCTGTGGCTGGTTCTTCGCCACGACCTGGAAGGTGTGTGTGCCGCCGTTGAGCGAGACTGAGTCCTCTTTGCAGGTGGTCGCGGTGATGCCCTGGCAGGAAGCGATGTCTGAGCCGTTGTCAGACACCCAATACTTGACCGGACCTTGGCCGTTGGCGAACGCCGCCGACCAGGTCACGGTCACGGCCGGAGAATCGGTACTGAGGTTGGACGCGGTGGGCTTGTCGACCGTGAAGGTGCCCGGCTGACCCGACGGCCATCCTTGCACTGTGGCGGCGGTCTTCGACGGCCCCTGGATGTTGACAGCCCAAATCGAGAAAGTGGTTTGGTTGTTGGCCAGTCCTGTCACGGTGAAGGACGTCCCGGATATCCCTGGCCTCGATCCGCCAGGCCACGTGATGGTGTAACTCAGACCCTGGATGCTGCAATTGCAGGCTGAGGCCGTCATGGCGTCCCAGGAGAGATCGATCGAGCCGTCTCTCGGATTGGAGGCCTTGAAACCCGTCACGGTCGTGGGGACGGTATCAGCCTGAATGGTGGTCGACCAGGGACTCCACGCACCTTGGCCAACCTTGTTGACAGCCATGACATGGAACTTGTACGTTGTGGGCGAGTTGTCGATGGGTTGTGCTGTGCACGAGGTCGACGGACAGGTCCACTGCGTGCCCTTGTCGTCTTCGAGGATGTACTTCTCGATGTCGGCGCCGCCGTTGTCGCTCGGAGCCGTCCAGGTCAACTGGATCGCCCGAGACTGCACCGCGCTACCCGCGATCGGGGCTGTCGGGGCCTCGGGCGTGTTGACCACCGTGACGGTCAGCGTCGTGGATGTCTGGCGGGCCACGTCCGTGGTGTTAGCCACATCCGACACGGTCAAGGTGTAGGTCAGCGTGCCATGGAAGCCGGCCGACGGAGTCACCGTCCAGGTGTTCGACCCAACACCTAAGACTTTCGCGTCATTGGCCGAGGTGCCCGGGGCCTGGGCGATCGCCACGATCGTGTCCTGGCGCCCGTTGGCCAGGGGTGATGTCAACGAGATGGCACCCGACACCGCCTGCCCGCCCTGGGTGGTGGCAGTGACGGGATTGATCTTCGGTTTCGACGCGTCGACCACCCGGACATTGAGTGTGGCAGGTTTGGCCAACGTGGCGTCGATGGTGATCGACAAGGTTCCTGTGTCACCGGGCTGGGCGGTGCCCAAAGCGGAGAGAATCATCCCGCGCATGTCGGAGGTGGCCGCGACCGACACATCCTTCGGCGCGTTGACGAAGGCGGCGCAGTACATCAGACTGTCCACCTGCGTTGGATCCGGAGCCCACACGTGGCACAGACTCGTCAAGTCGATGGGCGAACCGTTCTGGCCGACCTGGACCAACTGGTCGGTGTCCGGACAGTACATCACAGGGGTCTCGGGTCCGACTTGCACCGGGATGGACACCACCGATGTGCGACCGTTCGGATCGGTCAGCGACGACCCATCCGTGACCTCCATCGACACCGACGCCGGGCCGACGTACCCATTGCTGGAGGTCAGCGAGAAAGTGTTCACCGATGTCATCGCCACCGCGAGGTTGGCGCTGGGCGACGCCTGCAGCGTGTCGTCGGTGGTGATGCGCACCGGCTGATCGCGCATTGATTGCACGTAGTCGGACAGGTTGTACTGCTGGGTGGCATCCTGATCGATGGTGATCGATCCTGTCGTGTGCGGCAGACCGTCCGAGATCGCCGGAACGTAGATCAGAGCGGCGGACTGGCCACCTTGGGGATCGGTCAACCGGTAGGTGATGATCTGTGGGACTGACTTCTGCGGAATGGTGACCACCCCCGCGCTCACCGTCGCATCCGCTGCGTTCAGCACGTCGACCTTCAGGGTCGACACATCCGAATCAGGGTCCTTGGCGGCATCCAACACCGCGGCCGTGGCCATCTGCTGGTCATCGACCTTGGCCACGATATCCGCCGCGACAGGCGGGTTGGAAAAACCGTTCTGCCCGGTGACGGTCAGTGTCGCCTGACTCATTTGGTCCGCATTGCCCTGGATCGTGTACGTGATGGTGGTCGTCTGCTGATCACCGGGGGCGACAACTGACACTGGACCTTGATCAGAGTTTGGGTCGACGGTCGCTCCGGTCGACACCGACGCGATCGTCACGTGGTCGCCGACGGCGATGAAGTCGTTCGCCAGGACATCGACACTCACGGTCGCTCCAGGCTGAGCCATGATCTGATCGTCAACGGCCATCGGCGGCTGCGCCGGTCCGGGAGGAGTCACAGCCACAGTGACCGTACCGACCCCGGTCAGGCCGTACTGATCGGAGACGACGAACTGGAAGGTGTCCGTGCCGCAGGAATCCAGATCGGGATAAGCCTGGTAAACGATGCTGTCCGCGGTGAAGGAGAGCACGCGGCCCTTCGTCGGCGCCGACGCGAGACCGATCACCTGAACCGAATCTCCATCGGGGTCTTGTCCCCACGACTGGATCGGGATGGTGGTGGTGTCACCGGTCACCGTGCGCACGTCGACCGAAGTCGGCTGGGGCGGGGCATCCGGATGATCGTCGCTGGGCGCGGGTTGGATCGTCATCGTGATCGTCGCTGGGACCGGGCCGCTCGTCGCCGTTTGGGCGTAATAGGTGATGTGCACTTGCTTGACGGCTGTGACCTGGGCAGGGGCGACGTACCTCACGTACGAGCCGTCGACATAGGCCGACCCGATGTCCCCAGGATCCTGGCCCGCCTCCACGGCCGGGTCGATCACGGGCAGCACACCTGGGCCCAGGGTCCCGCCCAAAGACGTCGTCACCCCGGGGATGCCCGACACCAGGGACAAGGCCGACCCACCCTGAGACGAGTCATTGGCCAAGACCGACACCAGCGTCGAATCACCGGCCCGTACGGTGGCGAAATCATTGACCAGCAAGGGCTGGTCTACGGTCAAGGCCGGAAGCTGGGTGACGGTGATCGACCCCGTGGTGTACGAACCATTGCCATTGGTGACCTGGTAAGCCACCGACGTCGGATTCTGCGCCAGCACCGGCTGTTGCGGCACGATCCTGACCCACCGGCCATCGACGACTGTGACGCTGAGCATGTCCGGGTCGGTCGGCGTGGCCGTCTGGACGGTCAACATTTTGCCCTGAGGATCGGAATCATTGGCCAAGACATCGACCAGGGCAGGCGACTGGCCGCGTACGATCGCCTGGTCGGGCACGGCGATCGGTTGGTCGCTTTGGTCCGACGCCGCCGCGACATCCACCCGGATGCTCGAAGAATCCGTCGGTGCGCTGCCGAATGCCGCTGTGTAGTTCAGAATGTACGTCCCAGCCTGACTTGCGACGATGGTCACCACCCCGCCTTGACGGTCAGTCGTCACCGACGCCAGTCCCGACTTGCTTTCGACATCAGCTGCCAAGGACAGTTTCATCTGGGGATTGGCCGGATCCACGCCAGCGATGTCATTGGCCAAAGGATGGACGACGATGGGCTGGCCCACCATGCCGGAGATCACGTCTGGATTCGCCACTGGTGACTGACCAGTGATGTCCTCGCTTCCCAAGACGTTGACTGTGACAGAACCGTTCACTTGCACGAAGTTACCCGCGCCGGTCGCATCGAACCCGTCGGTGACGACGTACCACACGGTCACCGTCTGGTCGGTCGCGGTGGTGGGAGCCGTGAAATCCACCAGGCCGTCGGAAGTGACAGAAGCCGAACCCTTATCCGGTGACGACACCGACGCCGACACCACGGTGACCGGATCGCAATCCGGGTCACGGAAGTCATTGGCGACCGGGATCCGGATTGAGCCCCCGGAGGCCACCACGTATTTCTGCTCTTTGCTGGTGACGGCAGTCCGCAGAGCGGGAGGCTGGTTGTCGGTGGGAGAGTCCACGGTGACAGTCACTGTCGCGGTCGCGGTCTGGCCGGTCACGGTGGAGATGGTGTAGGTGAACTGAGAATTCTGCCCAGTGGCGGGCAAAGAGTACAAGATGGTCTGGCGATCCGGGGAGATGACGACCGTCGAGCCGTCTGACGGTTGCGCGTCCACCGACGCGATCGACAAGGCGTTGCCGTTGGGGTCGGAATCATTGTCGAGTACGTGCAGGACAGAAGTCCGCGACGCGCGGATGTTGAACGAGTCATCCAACGCCTTGGGTGTCGGACTCGGCTGAGGGTTGACCGGAGGCTGAGGGGTATCGGTGGTCTGCCGTTTCGACGGATCCACCGCAGGCCAATTGTCCACCGATTGCTGCAGCGCGAGGTCGTAGATGCGTCCCGTCTTGCGGTCGTTGAGAATCAGTTGGTTCCAATTCACGCGGAAGACAGGATCGATGAGTTTGGTGTCCGGATGGTCGGGGTTGTTGGCATCCATCGTCTGGATGTCGACAGGGTCCTGTCCGCACTTCGACGCCACTTGGCCCTGGTCACCGGCCCAAGCCCCGAATTCACAGCCCAACAGAGCCACGGGAGCAGCCGGGTTTCCCGACAACGAGGATGCCAGGGTCGACACAGCCCCGCTGTACGCGACCTGCAACAAGGAGGACTGGGTCGCCACCACCACCGAACCGGTGTCGGCTCCGCCTTGTTGGATGGCCACACAGGAGTTGGGAGATCCTGCCTGCGAGCAGGGGATGACATCCGGGAGCTGCGACGTCTTGCCGCCGGGAAGATACAGCTCGCCGGTCGTCGTGTCGAGCACTGCCATCTTGGAACCCAAGGCTGCGACCTGGATGGTCTTGGGCGTTGTCGGCAAGGTGGAGTACTGGACGGGCCCTAACTGGTGGTTCTTCAGTGGGATGGTGACGGCTTTGCCGCTGGCCGAGGCAGCGACCACGGTCCCATCCGAGCCGACTGACATCGCGGCCGGACCGTCTCCCAGATCAGCCATGGGGACCGACTTCGTATCCAAGGCTGACAGGTTCAAAAACTGCGCCGACCCGTTGGTGGCCATCGCCCACAGTTTGCCGGAGTCGACATCGAGAACGGCGAGGGTTCCTCCTCTTAGGTCAACCTGATTATCAGCAGGCAAAGTGATGGCATTTTCAGTGTCGACTACGCCCGCTTGGGAGGCGATGGAGACCAGTTTGTTGGTCGACCCATCTTTGGCGACCACGGTCGCCCCATCCTGGTAAACATCGACGCTAGTCGCCGTCTGTTTGCCGGGCGACATGGCGATCTCCATGGACGTGGCCGCCTTGTTGAACCGCCCAAACCACCCCGCAGCATCGCTGGAAGCCCAAATCCCCGAGTTGTTCAGCGTGGGACGCTGGATCGAGTTGCCATCGGCTGTCACCGCGAAGCCGATCACCAGCGACACGCTGGCGACGATGGCCACGATGGGCACCAGTCGCCGGATCATTGAAAATCCCCCCATAGTGCGTCACTGGTCGCGGGACCAGGCCTCCTTTCGCGAAAAAGCTTATCACCGCAATGTCTGTGGCACCCGGGGCCTTGATGGGACCAAAGTCCCATCTGAGAACCGGATCTGCTCTGACTTGGGTCTGAAGAATCAGGGTCGGCAGAGATGTCCCACCTGGAGGGACAGTACAGCCTGGATGCACCGATTGCTGGCTGGGTGCATTCAGACACACTTGCGTGTGTAGTTCTGTGGGACGTTCCCGTCCACGCGGTGCACCCGGACTTGAATACACGTCGTTCCGGGGGTGGCGGCCGTGGGGACCGTGACTGACTTCGTGTTGGTCGTCACGGCGTCCTCGGGCTCGTCATCCGGGTACCAGTCGTAGGTGTCAGACTGCAGAGAATTGTCGTACGTCCACTGGAACGTCGTCGTGGTGGCCGTCTGTGAGACGGTGAAGGTTAACGGACCGGGCGGCAGACCATGGTCTCCGAGATCGGGAGGAACCGGAGTGTACGTTGGAGTGGTCAGCTCGGTCGGCCCCTGATCGCGGCTGAGCACCACCAGCCACACTCCCAGACCGATGATCGCCAACACCACAACAACAGTTGCTGCCACGACCCACCAGCGGATCGGCGTGCGGGGCATGGACAAGTCGTCGTCCACGTCCTCCTCATCGGCATCCGGCTTGTGCTGGCTGAGCACCGGTGCGACGCGCAGCACGGTGGCTGAGACATCCTCGTCGTCCCGGTGGACCAGAGCCGCCGGCTGGGCCACCACTTTGGGGGGGCGCATCACGGTCGCGTCAGGATTGGGGTACGGGGATGCCGGAGCAGCCTCCGCCCTCTCCTCAGGCACCACGATCGGGGTACGCGGCAGTCTCAACTCCTGTTCGATCCCCTGCAGGGACCGCACGAAGTTGAGCATCGTGGCCGGACGGGCCACGGGGTTCGTCGCCATGGCGGACTTCAGCAGGCCCTCCAGGGACATCGGCACGTCAGCCCTGCCTGGCGAGGGAGCGGGACCATCCTTGATCCTTCTCATCAACGCATATTGGGTGTTGTCCCCACCAGGAATCTCGAAGGGAGACCGGCCCACCAGCAGATGCCACAGCGTCGCGGCCAGCGAGTAGATGTCGGTACGAACCGACGCCGGCGTGGTTCCGTAGAGCAACTCCGGGGGTGACCACGGCACGGACACGCCCGTGTCGATATCCGAATCGGTCATCTGCGCGGCGATGCCGAAGTCAGCCAAACCAGGGTTGCCGTACTTGTCGACCAGGATGTTGGCAGGTTTGATGTCGCGGTGGAGCAATCCCGCCCGGTGAGCCGTCTCGACCGCGCTGCCGATCTGGATGCCAATCCGCAAGACCTCGGGCACGGACAACCGTTCGCGCTTAGCCCGCTTAGCCAGATTCTCCCTGGGGTAATACATCATGACGAGGTACTGGTGACCGTCCTCGGTGGTGCCCACAGAGTAGACGGGCACGATGTGGGGATGCTCCAGGCGGGCCATGGCGTTGGCTTCGGCCCTGAACTGGGCTGTCACCGCCGAGGACAGGTTGGCTTCCCGAATGACCTTGACGGCCACCTGCCGAACGGGCATGACCTGGTTGAACAGGTACACATCGGCGTACCCTCCCTCCCCGAGCTTGCTCACATAGGTCAGGCCAGGAATGCTGGGAGGGGTACTGGTGGTGCTCACTGCACCTCGAATAGAAAGTCTTGGACATCCGCCAGTACGACACGAGTGCCCGGCTCGATCGTCATGGCGTCATGCGGGGTCAGTCGCACAGCGGGTTGGCCGGGTAGCACCACCTCAGTTCCGTTGGTCGATCCCAGGTCTGTCACCAGCACATGCCAGAAGTCGAGCGAGACCTCCAGGTGCTGGCTGGAAATCTCCTTGGAGGGATCGACCAGCCTGATCAGATTGGGTTGCACACCGGTCTGCCCCGCGGGAACTCGTGGGCTACGGCCAAAGATCGCTCCCCGGTCCAGGACGACCGAGTCGCCATTGGACAGCCGGAGAACTCCGAGCGGGGGACGCTCCACGACCACGGGCTCCTGCGGTTCGACAGCCTGTCCACAGGTGCGGCAGAACCCTGCGTAGGCGGGAGTCAGGTGGCCGGAAGGACAGTACGCAGCAACTACCATAGTTTCCGGCTGCCCAGCGTGGGCGCCGAGGCTGCGGCGGTCAATGGTCATCTCGAATTCCTCGGGATCGATCCCCATGATCAATTTGTCCTCGCCGGTCATGGCTGGGTTCGGCGTCAAACCAGCGACTACGGACGGCGCAGGAGAGTCAGGCGAAGACGACTCAGGGGGAGACGACTCAGGGGAAGGTGACTCAGGCGAAGACGACTCTGGGGAAGACGACTCAGGTGGAGAGGCTGGCGCAGAGGAGGCTGGAGGAGCAGCGATGAGAGGAGGAGGGGCTGGAGGGGCTGGAGCAGCAGCAGCGGCAGAAGAGTCCAGGTCCCACGGGACGGACTTGATCAACAGCCCACCCGCAGGCGATGACGGAGGTTCGACTGCGGGGGACGGCACGGACAACAGCACGGACTTGGAACTAGGCCTGGCCGGCAACGCCTCCACCTCAGCGGGGGGAACGGCCTCAGCAGGGGGAACGGCCTCAGCGGGGGGAACGACCTGTACAGCGGGAACGACCACAGCCGGGGGATCCACGACCACCTGGGACAGATCCACCTCCTGCGCAGGCGGCGGAAAAGCCACGTCTGTTGTGGCTGGGGGCTGGCCCGCCTCCGCGACTGGGGCTGGGCTCGGGTCCCGGATGATCCGGGAAGCGCCAGCGGCTCTGGCAGCGCGGGCGGAAGCCAGGTCTCGCGCGACCCGCGCAGACGGGACGACTTTCCCCGCCCGCACAGGAGCCACATCCTGCCTGGGCAAGCCAAGACTGCCGCCCTGGCTGACCGGCGAAGAATCCGTGTCCACAGACGCACGCCGGGCTCTGGGAAGGTCATCCTCCACAACGATCGGCACGGAGGGGCTGACCGGCGCCGCAGGACGCGGCGCGTTCCTCGGCCGGACACCGGCGGCGGATGCGGGCCGTCTGATCACCGGCTGTTCGGCCTCCTCCGCCAGGCCCCTGGGAGCCACCGGAGCCACTAAGTCCACACCTGAGTCCAGTGCCCGGACAGGCACTGCCGGATCTGCTGGCTGGCTGTCGACGCTCGCACCAGAAAGTTCCCGGTGTGCTTCCGACGACGAGCCCGATGTCACCACGCGTACTGCGGATGCGCCCACGATCCCCTCGTTCAAGGGCAGCCATCCCCCCTCCACACTGGCCGCCGACAACTGGATCGGCCCCGCCACATTCGACGAGACATCGGCCCACACCCCGGTGGGATTGACCGTCCCGTCGGGCCCTTCAGCCGAGAAACTTCCACGGACCAGGATCCGGCAGCCGGTGGGGGACCAACTCGCCAGCGCAAAACTCTTGATGGCCCGCAATCCCGGGCTGACCAGGACATCCAAGACATCGTCGAGGTCATTGTGGTCGTACACCACCTGGTAGAGCCGGGCCACCAGGGCGTGCCCGAAAGGCAGATCAACCAGGGCTGCCACTTCTTTCCCGCAGACCAGGACGGCCGAACCGGGCGCGTATTGAAGGTCAGCCGATTCCATGAGGGCTCCTCACGCTGGGCTGAGTGATTTCCACGACTTCGGAGCCGCCTCCCAGGACATCGATGACCAGGATCGAAACGTTGTCATGCGCCCCGGCTTCCAACGTCATGTCCAGTAAGGCCGCAGCGGCTCTGTCAGGGTCCTCCATGGTGGTGAGGATATCAGCAATGTCATGATCGGCAACTTCCGTAGTGAGGCCGTCGCTGCAAATCAAGAACCTCTCGCCGACAGTTTGAGGAGAGACCCACAGGTCTGCCACCGGAGCGGGATCCGATCCCATGGACCGAGTGATGACGTTGCGCCCGGCATGGGTTCGTCCCTCCTCCTCGGTGATCTCCCCACTCAAAATCATCTCCTCGATCTCCGAATGATCCACCGTGACTCGTGACATCTTATTCTCAAAGCAACGGTAGACGCGTGAATCGCCCACATTGAAGATCGACCAATGAGGGGCATCGCCCAAGTTCACCTGGACGATGCCGGCAACCGTCGAACCCATGCCTCTGGTTTTGGGATGCTCCCTGGTGTACGCGAGAATGCGGTCGTTGGCGCGTTTCAAAGCTTCTTGCACATTGATGGGTCGTAGTTCCTCAGATCTCAGGCCGATCAGGCCAGACAACGCATCGGCCACGATACGACTGGCCACATCACCGGCCGCATGGCCCCCCATGCCATCAGCAACAGCCCACACCGGAGGACCGACCACGATCGAATCCTCATTGACCTCGCGCCTCAAGCCGACGTCAGTCCTCGCCCCCGAGATCACCGTCAGGGCGATATCATGATCACCTGAGTCCGACACATCACTCCTCTTGCCGCTTGCGATGAATCCTTCATTGACTCGATCCTGGTCAGGAGTCGGTCCTGCCAGCGGGGTTCTCGGCATTGACGCTCGCATAGACCCTCCTCGGCACCACATCCACGGCCAGGCATTCTCCCGACCCGCCGACATGACGACCCTAGATACTCAATCAATGACGTCTTCGAGGGTGGCGAAGGCTTGCTAGGCCACCCGCAAAGCATGACACTTTTCCATCCACTTCGCTAAGAATATTCTTATCTTGGTCATTCTCCAAGGTGAATCAGGCGATCTGGGACTCAAGTCCCATATATCACCTTGATATCAACCGATCCATTTCATGATCAGCCCTTGCATGAAGTAGATCAGGAACAGCACTCCGATCACCCACATCAGCGGATTCACCTGGCGCGCCTTGCCCTTCACCACCTTGATCACGAGGTAGGTCAGGAAGCCCAAACCCATGCCCACGGTGATCGAGTACGTGAAGGCCATCATTGTGACAAGGAAGAACGCTGGCAGTGCCACTTCCAGGTCGGTCCAGTCGATGTCCGTGATCTGTTGGAGCATCAAGAAGCCCACGACGACCAGGACCGGAGCGACCGCTTCGGAGGGGACGAGGTTAACCAACGGTGTGATGAACGTGGTCACCAACAGGGCACACCCGGTGATGATGTTCGCCAACCCTGTCCGGGCCCCGTCCGAGACCCCGGAGGCCGACTCGATATAACAGGTGTTCGACGACGTGGAGAACAGACCGCCCGCAGCAGCCGCCAGGGAGTCGATTAACAAGATTTCTTGGGTACGCGGTGGGTTGCCGTCCTCTTCGAGCAGGCCGCCCGTTTTGCCGATCGCCACGATCGTCCCCACTGTGTCGAAGAAGTCGGCCAACAGCAGGGCCAAGATGGTCAAGATGACGACAGCCCACGACCTGAAGTCGGAGTGGAAAGCGCCGATCAAGTCCACGTGATCCCAGAACTTCAGCAACTCCAGATTCGGCAGCCAAGACTGGCCGTGCACCAGTTCGGGGACGTTGAGCCTCCACCCGGTCTCGTTGGCATTACCCGAGTCATCCACCGAACCGCCGACCTTGACGATGACTTCGAGGATCACGGCGACCACCGTTCCGGCGATGATCGCGATCAGCATCGCGCCCTTGACCTTCTTCACCCACATGATGATCAAGGCGACCAGAACCAGGACGAAGACCAGCAGCGGCCAACCGATGATGGACCCGCTGATGCCCAGCTCACCCATCTGCGAGCCCTGGCGCACAAAACCCGCGTCCACCAGGCCAATCAGCGCGATGAACAACCCGATTCCGACCGAGATCCCCGTACGCAAAGACTTCGGGACGGCGTTCATGACAGCCTGCCGGAACTTGGTCAGCACCAGGATCGTGATGACGATGCCTTCCCAGACGATCAGGCCCATGACCTGCTTCCACGGCATCGTGGGAGCCAGAGTGTACGCCGCCAACGCGTTGATGCCGAGCCCCGCGGCCAAGGCCACCGGGAACCTCCCGACCAGGCCCATCAGCAGGGTCATCACACCGGCGATGATAGCCGTCGCGGCGGCCACCATGGCCATCGTGATCGGCACATTGGCGCCATCTGAGATCGGCAACCCCGAGATCAGATTCCCGTTGACATCAGGAGTGGTCCCGATGATGATCGGGTTGAGGGCGATGATGTACGCCATGGAGAAGAAGGTGACGAAACCGCCACGCACTTCGCGGGCCACTGTGGAGCCCCTGCGGGAGATCTTGAAAAACCGATCCACTCCTTGTGGGCCCGCGGGTGAGGGAGCAGGCGCCACGGTGGCGGCGCGCGGAGATTTTTGAACCATGGCCCTAGATTAGCCCGGATCCACGACCTGAGGGTCACGTGACCTCACCACGGGCACGTCATCCCCGAATGCACCGATTCATGGCTGCTGCGCGACCCTGTGCCAGCACGCTGGCTCGTCGGGCGTCGTTCAACAGACGTCCAGTCTGCCTTCACGCCACCCGCCGACCCATCGCACCCCCACAGTGTCGCTCGCTACGCCAGCAATCGGTGCATCCGGGCTATACTCTGTTCACATGAGCCAAGTCCCGATCACCCCGCCGCGCGACCAGCGTGCCTTGCTGCAGCAAGCGCCGGTGGTGCCCCTGGACGCATCGGGTTTCACCGCGTCTGTTGTCGGCACAGTATTGTTGGCCGTGATCACGGTGATCATGGTGGCTACTGGCCTGAGGGGCTCATGGTTATACATCCTCGTGACAGCGACGGTCATCGGATTGATCCTCATCCCCTACACAAGCTGGCATCGCTGGCGTGCACACCGCCAGCGTGACGACCACGCTGCGGACCCCTCACTCGAAAACTGACGCCATCGCTTCGTGAGTGTCGGCGGAATCGTCCCACAGCAGGGGTGGCAGTTCAACGCCACGGCGGTCCTCGACCACGTCGGAATGCGCCCCACAGCCATGGTCGATGCTGACCACATGACCGTCTGAACTGGAATAGGTGTTGGCACAGGCGCCGAAGGCCGCCCCCAACTCGCCCCGCAACCGGATGAAGTACCCGCAACTCGCGCACGGCGCCGGCGCCTGACGCGCTTCGGCGGTGTCAGGACCATGGGTCGACAACCAGCGCTCACACGCCAGTTCGCGGCCCTCTTTGCTCAGGACCCTCATCCGCCCCAGGCCCAACTCGCGCACCACGGCGCGGATCTCGATGGCCTCCTCGGGAGTCTTCGGATCGGAACCGGCGGAATACCCCGGATCCAGACGCGGATCCTCAGGCGGGGTGGCCATCAGCATCCCAGGACCCACATCCCCGGGAGCGATGCGCTCGGACCAGGGCACCCAGCGTGGCGCCAATAAAGCTTCATTGCCCGGAAGCAGGACGACATCGTCGACAGTGGCCGTACGAGCCCTCGACGCACGTGCGAGGGTGACCGCCCAATGCCAGCCCACGTACCCTGGATGCAGGCAGGCGAAAAAGTGGGTGACCAGGCGTTCCCCTTCGCGGATCGCGCCCAGGTGGTCGCCAACCTGGTTCGGGCCAGCCTCCACGATCGCTGCCTGGCGCGCCACATCGACGGCCGCAGCCGCAATCGCATCAATCCTGTCTGGCATCTCACAAGTCCAATTCAGCGGCGAAGCCACGAAGCATGTGAGCCACCTTCTCGGCCAACCGCGGGTCAGGGTAGCGCCCACGACGATAACCGTTGCCGATGGAGTCGAGGAGCTTGATCAGGTCCTCGGTGATGATCGTCATCTGTTCGGTCGATTTGCGCTGGGCTTTGGTCAAGGATTCGGGCACCTCCAGCAGCGTCAACGACAAGGCCTGCTCCCCCTTGCGCCCGTCCGCCACTCCGAACTCGACGCGTTGGCCCGGCTTGAGGGTCGCCACTCCCGCAGGTAGCACCGATGCCCGGACGTAGACGTCGCCACCGTCATCCTTGACAATGAACCCGAAGCCTTTGTCAGGGTCATAAAAGCGTACCTTGCCTGTGGGCATGATGACACCTCATTTCCTTTCGCCGCCCCTAGCCTATCTCGTG
>WREX01000003.1 GCA_009779115.1 Propionibacteriaceae bacterium | reverse complement strand
CCCCGCCGGTTTCACCCCGGTGTCCTTCGATGCACCAGGCGCTCAGTGCCACTGGAACACCTCCGGTGATCCGGTGGTCTACACCCTCCACTGTGAGGCGATTGCCGCCGCACCCTACTTCAAAGTCTTCCTCCCCGGCCAGAGCGTCACCACGACTGTTGTCATGCAGATCCCAGCCGAAGAACCGCCGTCCACACTATCGGTGTCGGTCACCGTGGGGAGCCTGGGGACTCCCGATCCCGATCTGACGAACAACCAGGCATCCGTCGCCGTCATGGTCCAGCAGGTGTCGGATGTCCAGATCGCCAAGACACTGGCCGGTCCGAATCCCCTGATCATGGGCCAGCCCGCGACCTACACACTGGTGGCCACGAACAATGGCCCGTCGGCGGCGGATGGAGTCGTCATCTCCGACACCGTTCCCGATGGGATGACCGTCCAGTCGGCCACCGACAACGACTCCAACCCTTGCACGGTGGCGACAGACCCCGAGGGTCACACGACCGTCGAGTGCGCGATGGGCAGTCTGGGTGTGGGGGAGTCCGCGTCGGCGAACCTCACCCTGGGCGTGGACACCAGCGTCACGACAACCTCGCTGTGCAACACGGCGACGGTCGGTTCGTCGTCGCTGGATCCCACGGTCGACAACAACCAGTCCACCAGTTGTGCGCCGGTCGTGCCCCCGGTGGCGGACCTGGGCGTCACGCTGACCCCAGCCCAGTCCTCGGTTTATCCGGATGCTGAGTTTGGGATGGTGGCTCAGGTCACTAACAACGGTCCTTCTGATCTGGCATCGGCCACCCTCACCCTGGCCGTACCCTCATGGCTGACAGACGTGGCGGCGGCGTCCACCGATCTGTCACCCACTGTGCAGTGCACCCACACAGGCACGCAACTCAGCTGTGTTCTCCCCGCCTTGGCCTCGGGGCAGTCGGCCAGCTTCGGCATCACCGGCACGGCACCGGGCCCAGTCGGTTCCTCGTACGCGATCCAAGCGGTCGTCACCCACGACGGGACCGACACCAATCCGGCCAACGACCAGGCGCAGGCCACGATCACCGTGGTTGCCGTGCCGACACCGGCGCTGACCGTCACCAAGACCGTCAGCCCCGACACCGGGACCGCGTTGGCCGGCGACACCCTGACCTACACCATCACCGTGACCAATGCGGGCACAGCGACGGGCCAGGCGGATTACGTGGATGATCTTTCCCAGGTTCTAGATGATGCGACCTGGGGATCTGTTCTCACCAGTACGGGCCTCGACGCCCAACTGGTGGATGAACATCTGTTAATAACAGGTGCGCTAGATGCTGGGCAGGCGGCCACCGTGTCCTACACGGTGACGGTGAAGCCCGATCGAGAACGGGGCGATTCGGAGCTGTTCAATGCTGTGTCCTTGGCCGATACCCCCCCAGGCGAGCGACCCACCATTGACACCCCGCCTGCCCAGTGCCTGGTGTGTACAATGACAGTTGTTCTTCAGCCTCCGACTGACGTCGGTGTGGTATTAACCCCGGACCATAGTGAAGTCTACCCAGGCGCTCAAGTGGGCCTGTCGGCACTGGTGACCAACAATGGTCCTGCCGACGCCAGCGGCGTGACGGTGACCATCCCTGTGCCACAGGGTCTGAATAATGTTTCCGCAGTTCTCGCGGCCTCCCCCGATGGGTCGAAGGCCGCCACGCAGTGTGACCTCGCGTCAGGCCAGTTGACCTGCGCCATCGGCAGCCTGTGGTCCGGGCAATCCGTGACCTATGACATCCTCGCCACAGCATCCGGTCAGGTGGGTTCGACCACCACCGTGAACGCTGCCGTCAGTCACAGTGTGGCTGACACGAACCCGGCCAACGATCAGGCCGAAGCAACAATAGACGTCGTCGCCGTGCCGGAACCGGCATTGGCGGTGTCGAAGAGCGTCAGTCCGGCGGCTGACGTGGTAGGAGCAGGAGCGGTGTTGACCTATACCGTGTCCTTCGCGAATGAAGGGACCGCGCCGGCGGTCGTGGATCACATCGATGATCTATCAGGTGTGTTGGATGATGCTGTCCTGGGTACTGTCGAAAGCAGCCCGGGACTACAAGCTCACCTCTATGCCGATCAGGAGCTGATTCTCACCGGATCAGTGGGTCCCCGGGAAACCGAGCTAGTGACCTACACGGTGACTATTAAGTCTGACGGCAACCGGGGCGATAATGTGGTTTTCAACGCCGCATTCTCGGCTAATGCCCCCCCCGCCGAGCGCCCCGGTATCAACACACCTTCCGATCAGTGCCCAGCCTGCACGACAACATATGTGGCAGGTCTGGGACTGGCCAAGAGAGTGGATCCTCTCAAGGCGAGTCTGCCTGGCCAAGAAGTGACCTATCAGTACGAGGTGACGAATCTGGGATCAGTGCCGGTCAGTTCGATCGCGATCAGCGAAACGGACTTCACCGGAACCGGCCCCACGCCCACCCCGGTCTGCCAGGCTACGACCATCGACCCAGGCGAATCCGTGACATGTGCGGCACAGTACACGGTCACGCTCGATGACATGACAGGAGACCCGATTGTCAATACGGCTATTGCGACGGGCATGGTGGATGACCAGCGCGTTGCCTCTGACCCGAGCACAGCGAATCTAGAAATCACTGCGCCGGAACCGACGCCAGTTCCGGAACCCACCCCGGAACCGACGCCGGGTCCGGAACCCACCGAAACCCCGGGTGAGTCGCCGACATCGACGAGCACACCGGGTGAAACGCCGACTTCAGGCACGAGCCCGGGAGCCACTCAGACACCGGGCGCGACACAGACGCCGGGAGAATCCCCGACATCGACGAGTACGCCGGTTGAGACGCCGACTTCAGGCACCAGCCCGGAACCAACGTCGACGCCGGGTCAGACGCCGACATCAGGCACGACCACCGGACCTGCGCCGACTGAGACCCCGGGCACGACGCCGTCATCGGGGGGAACCGAAGGGCAAACACCTCCTGGGACACCGGGCCAGGAACCCGGATCGGACCAAACACCGGGCACGACACCAGAACCCGCAACGGGCCCGCCGACCACCACTCCTGTCTCACAGACACCACCTGTGTCCGTGGACCAAGTCCCTCCGACCGGATCCTTGGACCCAGGTCAAGGGGGATCGGGGACGTCCATGGCTCCCACAGGCGGGCAGGCCGCCCCGAACCAAAGCTGGGCGGCAGGCCTGGCACTGATCATGCTCATGGCAGGGCTGGGCCTGATGGTCATCTATCGCCGCCGAAAGCAGGGACCGTGACCGGCGGCGTCATTCGTGGGCTACTGCGTAGACACAGATCCCACCCCTAGGACGATCACGATGGAGCACAGCGCGGCCGAGGAAGACCGCGCCACAAGGTAGACAACCTATCTGACAGATTCAGGCATGCAGGGAACTTGGGGAATACCCCCACTTTTATCAAGGGGACCAATATGAGGGGACTCGGAAGAAAATTTATAGCAGGAGCGACCAGCGTAGTGCTGTTGTTCGCTGTTGTCACAGTGATGCCAACTGCGGCGAACGCCGCGGAAACACTTCCGTATCTTATTCGCTTCCAGACCAATGCGAATGGTGCAATTCTCACTATTGGCAATAATCTGTTGTCGTGTGACATTGATGTCGCTAATTGCGCTCAAGCCAGGAGCAGAGGGATAGTCTCAAGCAATGAGCTCTGGGGCATGGTCAACTATGATAATGACAACGACCCGTCTACGTTCAACTCTTCCATGTCGACTCTGTCCTTACCACAAGGGGCAAGTGTGTTGTGGGCTGGCCTGTATTGGGGGGCTCGACTGACTACTGCTCAACTGGATGAACCTTATGACACAATTAAGTTCAAGACTCCTGGGGACTCCTCCTATCGGACTATTCAAGCCAAGACTTCACCAGACGCCCTCTTCGGCCCATATACAGGGAATATGAATTCGTATCAGCGTATGGCAGATGTCACAGCCTTGGTTCGGCAGGCTGGCAATGGGGACTATTGGGGGGCCAATGTTGTAGCGCGGTTGGGTGCCGACATGTATGCCGGCTGGTCACTTGTCATTGCATACTCCGCGCCGAGTCTTCCTTTTCGGAACCTAACGATCTACGACGGATGGACATTCGTGAGTGCCGGTAGTCCAGTCGTTATTCCAGTGTCAGGTTTTCAAGCACCCCTTGCAGGGTCGGTAACGACTCAGATATCAATGGTTGCCTATGAGGGTGACTATACGCCGAACGGTTCTGATGGCTGCAGACTGAATGGCATTGCCCTTTCTTCGGCTGTTTCACCAGCCAACGACTTTTTTAATTCGGGCAATGACTACTTTGGTCAGCATGTCATGAATCGATATCCCGCAGATCTCAATATGTTGGGCTTTGACGTTAAGAACATTGATGCTTCCAACATCATCCCGAATGGAGCCACAAGTGCCGAGTTCACTTTCTTTACTAATTCAGATGTCTATTATCCAGGAATAATGGGTATAGCTATCGACTTGTATGCGCCAGCCCTAATGTCTTCTACAAAAACGGTCACCAATCTCAGCGGGCACTCGCCAGCTCAGCCTGGTGACACTCTGCAATACACGGTGCGCCTCGTCAATTCAGGGCAGGACCCGGCATTGAACTGCTCCGGGTCTGATCCCATACCTGCTGGAACTGAGTATCTTCCCGGGTCCCTGAGGTTGGTCGACGCGAGTGGGAATACAATCAAACAGCTGACAGATGCTCCAGACAATGATGTTGGTGAGGTCACAAATGGATTGGTAAAAGTACGTCTAGGAACGGGCGCTGACGGACTGGAAGGAGGAACTCTGGGCATCAGCAACGGGTCGGCTTCCTTCGCCTTCCAGGTGAAAGTGGGCGTTACCGCTGGAGGGACAACGATTAAGAATACTGCCACACTGACTTATCGAACTGCCACAACCAGCACTGCCGCAACCTATGACACACCGACTACCTCAACCCCTGTGGTCCAGGTGGCAGATCTATCGGTCTCCAAGGTCATCTCACCCCGCACGGTTACCACGGGTGCTCCCATGTCAGCAACGATAATAGTTAGCAACTCTGGTCCCAACACGGCTACAGGGATCCAGGTGACCGATCCGATGATTGACAGCTTCGCCACCTCGTCTTGGGATGTGTCCGGGGCTCCAGGCACCACCTGTACGACGCCGACCTTGTCAGGGGTGAAAACTCTCGTCTGTAATGTGCCGAATCTGGCGAAATCGCAGCAGGCGGCCATCGTAGTCAACGGGTCGTTGCCCGCCAACACCCCGGTGTCACAGACGACTCTAACCGATAATGCTCAGGTGACCCACACCACCTTCGATCCGGACTATTCGAATAACGTCTCCTCAGACACTGTACCGGTCAACCAGCGGGCTGATCTGGTGGTCACCCAGACTCCGTCGGTGACGATGGTGACTCCCGGCCAGCGGGTAACCTACACCGTCCAGATGAAGAACAACGGTCCTTCGGACGCGACCAGCGTTTCCCTCACTGATCTGGTGCCTCCAGAATCATCCGGGATCCTGTCGGTTGTCTCCGTGACTCCGAATGACCCGAATCTGGTCTGTGCACCTGCCAGCGCCACCGGGACGACATGCACGATGACCCGTCTTGCTGCGGGTCAGACAGTGACGGCGACAGTCGTCGCCCAGACCTCTCCCTCGGCGGCTGTCGGAAGCACGATCACGCACAACGCAACCGTCTCGTCTAGCACCGTCGACCCGGACACCACCAATAACACTGTGTCCACCGTGGGCGCCATCGGTGTGCCCAGTGCCGATATGCGAATGACCATGACGGCCAGTCCCTCTACGGCGACGGCGGGCAACACCATCACTTATACTCTGACCGCCACTAACTGGGGTCCGTCTGATGCCAGTGGTGTCAACATCGCTGACAGCATGCCCGTCACCTTGACGAATATCTCGGCGACCACCGATCGCGGTGAGTGTACGGTTGTCGGCCAAAATGTCGGTTGTGAACTGGGGACCATGCCTGCCTCGACAACCTTGGGCGCTGCTGGGGCGACCGCCGTGATCAGGATCACTGGGACAGTTGCGCCCAGTGCCCAGGGGAGTACCATCGCCACCCAGGCCCTCGTGTCCTCCTCGACCGCGGATCCTGATTCCTCCAACAACAGGCCATCACTGAACACCCCGTTGACCACAGTGGCCGGAGTTTCTGTCACCAAGACTGCGTCTGTGACAACCTTCCCCGCCAATGGCGATCCGGTCGTCTACACCCTCACCGTCCACAACGAGGGTCCATCGGTTGCGCGATCTGTCACCTTGAAGGACCTCATTCCCACTGGTCTTGCACTAGACCCCGCCCATCCTGTGACCAAACCTACCGGTGTGACCTGTGATTCGGCCTTGTCGGTGGGGGATGCCACGCATTCTGCCTGGAACTGTTCTCTTGGAGACATAGCACCTGGATCGGAAAATGACATTGTCATCACTCTTCCGCTGAAAGCCACGAAAGATGGCGCGGACCCGATGATCGAGACCGTCACCGCCAGTTCGACCACCTCTGACCCCAATCTGGTGGACAACACCGCATCCTGGGCCCTCAGCGGGACACCAGAAGCCGACCTCGGGATCACACAGACCGCTGACCCGGAGCCGTTCACGGCGGGCACGACTGCCACCTATGAACTGACCGTCACCAACTCCGGGACGAACTCGTCGGCTCCGACGGTGACCGACATTCTTCCCTCCGGGCTGACTCTGGTCGCCGCCGGGCAGTCCGGGTCTCAGACATCGTCGACTTGTACGGCTGGGACGAGCAACCCCCAGATCGTCACCTGCTCCGATCCCGCGCCCGTACCTCTGGCTCCCGGGGCAACACGGGTGTATCGGCTGACCGTCACGGTCTCCCCGGACGTGTTGGACGGGACCAACCTCACCAACTCGGCCCAGGTCCAGGGGACCACTCCGGAAGCCTCGTTGGCCGACAATTCCACGACCCTGACAACCCCGGTTCTGGCCAGTGCCAATCTGACGGTGACGAATCTGTGGTGGCAGGCCTATAACGGACAGGGCAGCCAGCCGACCACACCGGTGGCCAGCGGTCTGGCTGTTACTCCGGTTGGCTCTCTGGCGTGGCTGACCATGGATATTGCCAACACAGGTGTGTCCACTGCCAGGGATTCCGCGGTGGATGTGACCTTCGCCCTTCCGGTGACCCTGGCCCCCATGGGGGACGACGTGCCTGTGCTGATCTGGAACAGTGATGGCACGTGGACCTCGGACACGGCCCGGTGCTCAGCCACTCAAAACGAGCTGCAATGCTCGCTGAACAATGGGACGAACGGGACCGCGTTGAAGCCTGGCAATTCAGTCCGGCTGAGCGTCCTGGTGGGGATCCTCGACGATGCCGTTCCCGGGAACGGGTCCGCCACGGCGAGCGTGGACACCTCGACCCCCGAATCGTCGCTGACGGACAACAGCAAGACTGTTCCACTGACTGTCATCGGCGGGCAGTCCAGCCTGACCATGGCCAAGACGGCCGCTGCCGGGCCCGGACCCGATGGCGCTCTGATCGCCGGGACCGGCTTCTCCTACACCGTCCAGGTCAGCCAACAGCCCGACGCGACCCGCGCGGCTCAAGGATTGTTCTGGACCCAGGCGAACGATGTCACCGTGACCGACCGGCTGCCCTCCGGCTTGCACGCCACCGGCGCCTCCTCAACCCAGGGGACATGCACCATCGCACCCAGTGACGACACCTATGTCTCCTGTGCTGTGGGCTCGATTCCCGGCACCCTCAACCCCGACCAGCCGCCGCCGGTGACGATCACCATCACAGGCACCATCGACACCGGGACCACCGGGCCGACGATCACCAACACCGCCACCGGGACGACTAGTTCGCCCTCGACGGGGACGGCCCAGGCCAGCGTGACGACACCTATCGAGTCCTCGGCCGATCTCAGGCTGTTCGTCTACGCGGACCCTTCCGACACTCTTGCCCCAGATGGATCGCCGATCTTCTACGCTGGCAGCCAGGTGGGCTACACCCTCACGGCAGTCAACACCGGTCCGTCCGATGCCGGAACATCGACTATTGTCGACACCTTGCCGATCGGGCTTCACCTCGATCCCGGCAACAGCGACAGCGGATGCACGGTCACCACACCTGGCACGGCCACTGCGGGCGAAGTCATCACCTGTGGGGTGGGGGCCTTGGCCTATGGGCAGTCGCAAAACCTGCGTGTGGTTGCTACGACCTCGCCGCTGGATATCCGTGAGTCGGGTACTGGTCCGGGATGCACCACGACGCCGGGGTGCGACACGTACCCCGGCTATCCGCGTACCCTGGTCAACACGGCAACGTTGACCGCCAACTCCTCGACTCTGATCGAAGCCGACCCGACCAACAACACCGAGTCGGTGACCGTGGTCCTGGAATCCAAGGCGGATCTGACCCTCGCGATGAGCGTGGACAACCAGTTCCCCTCAGCCGGGTCGACCGCGACCTATACCCTCATCGCGGGCAATAACGGCCCTTCGGCCGCCGATGAGACCCACATCCAGGCAACATTCCCCGCGGGATTCAGCCCGGTGTCGGTCACGGCTCCAGGTCTGGACTGCTCGTGGACCTCGGCCGGGACTCCCGCTGTGTCCAGCCTCGACTGCGTCCAGACCCCCGATTCTCCGTGGTATCAGACCTTCCTTCCCGGGACGACGCTGGCCGCCACCGTGGTGATGCAGATCCCGGCTGACGAGCCGCTGGCTGCGGTCACGGCCACGGGCACGATCAGCAGCCAGACTCCCGAGGCCAACCCAGCCGACAACACGGCTTCTGTCGACGTGACGGCTCAGCAGATCTCTGACTTGAGTTTGACCAAGACCAGTGTGGGAACAGGAACGGATCCCCTGGTCACCGGGTATCCGGCCGTCTATCAGCTGTCGGTGACAAACGCCGGGCCGTCGGTGGCCCGCTCGACCACGATCAACGATCCTTTGGCCCCCGGGTTGATCTTCGTCTCCGGGACGACGAGTTCCGGTGGGATCTGCACGCAGGTGAACGATCCCGATGCGGGCAGTGTCGTCCAGTGCGGGATGGGAGACCTGGCAGTCGGACAGACGGCGACGGCTACGCTCAACACGAAGGTCGACCCCCACACCAACATGACCCGAATATGTAACACTGCTACCACCGGCTCTTCTTCGCGCGATCCGGTCAGCGCCAACAACACCTCCACGGCCTGCAAGGACGTCCAGGTGCCGGCGGCGACCGATGTGGGACTGACAATGACCCCCCAGGACACGCTGAGCTATCCCAATGGGGAGGTTGGCTTCACCGCCACCCTCACCAACAACGGGCCTGCCATGTCGACCGAGACGAAACTGACTGTCCAAATTCCGCCGGGTCTGACCAGTGTGACCGGGCTGCTGGCATCGGCCTCGCCGGGACTGACTCCTGACCAGACCTGTACGGTGGCGTCGGGGCAGATCACCTGCCTGGTCGGCGATCTCGATGTCGGCCAATCGGTCAGCTATGACCTGATCGGGATCGCTCCCGGTCCGGCGGGGACGACGTACACCATGAAAGGCCTGGCCTCCCATCGCGAGGCCGACCCCGACTTCACCAATGACCAGGCCAACGCCTCGGTCGACGTGGTGGACGTTCCCGACCCAGCGGTCGAAGTGTCGAAGGCCGTCAGCCCGACCAGTTCCGTGGTGCCGGCCGGAACCGTCTTGAACTACACACTGACCTTCACCAATGTGGCTTTGTATGACGAAGTCATCGACCATATTGATGACCTGTCTGGAGTGTTGGACGATGCCGATGTCTCGAACATCGTGGTCACCGGGCCGCTCGACGCCCAACTGCTGGCCAATGGCGACCTGCTGGTCACTGGTACCCTGGGTCGTCACACCACGGCCACCGTGACCTACACGGCGACGGTGAAACCGGATGGGGAGCGCGGGGATTCCCAGGTCTTCAACGCCCTCTTCCCGGCCGACACCGCTGTTGGCGACCGCCCGAACCCCAGCACGCCCGCGGCCAGTTGCCCGGACTGCACGCTGACCAACGTGGCCGGTCTGGGGGTCGTCAAGTCTGCTTCTCCGACCTCGGTCGGCCTGCCCCAGGACCCGGTGACCTACAGCTTCGAGGTGACGAACCTCGGTGCTCTGCCCGTCGGGTCGATTGTGGTCAACGACTCCGGCTTCTCCGGGACAGGAACCTTGTCGACACCCAGTTGCCCGGTGACATCCCTGGATCCCGGGGCATCGACGACATGTACGGCGACGTACGAAGTCACCAACGCTGACCTGACCGCCGGTCTGGTCACGAACAATGTGACCGTCTCCGGTGTGGCGGGGTCGCTGGCCGTGACCTCGCTGCCGGACAGCGCTCAGGTGACCGTCCGTCCGCCGACCGATCTGAGTGTCAGCGTGACACCGGATGATCAGGAGGTTTATCCCGATGCTGAGGCCGGATTCTCGGCTGTGGTCACCAATGAGGGGTCCGCGACGGCGAGTGGGACAACTCTGTCCTTCCCGATCCCGGCTGGGGTCATCGACCTGACCGGCACGGTGGTGACGGCCTCTGGCGGGACCAGCCCGGCGACCACCTGCACTCAGACCTTGGGGACCATGATCTGCCAGATCGGCGATCTGGGTCCGGGGCAGTCGGTGTCGTACGACTTCCTGGGCACGGCCTCGGGACCGGCCGGGACGACCTACACGATCACCGCGTCGGTGTTGCATGCCGAGGTCGACACCGATCCGAGCAACAACACTGCGTCAACTGTGATCGATGTCGTTCCGGTGCCGGTGCCGGACTTGCAGGTCACGAAGACCGTCAGTCCGGCGGGTGCCTTGCTGATGGCCGGGACCCAGTTGACGTACACGATCACGGCGACCAACGCCGGGACCGCGACCGGCGTGCTGGATTACATCGATGATCTCAGCGGGGTCCTCGACGACGCCGCCATGGGCGAGATCCAGCCGAGCGCGGGCCTGACCGTCCACCTGTATCCCAACAATGACATGATCATCCAGGGATCCTTGGAGCCCGACCAGACGGAGACGGTGACCTACACGGTGACCATCAAGCCCGACGGGCAGCGCGGGGATTCCAAGCTGTTCAACGACGTTTTCGCGGCGGACACTCCAGCTGATGAGCGGCCCGATCCCGCCAACCCGCCTGAGGACTGCCCGGCCTGCACGATGACCGGGACAGCCGGGCTGACGGTTGTGTCCTCAGCCGATCCGACTGAGGTCTCAACTCCGGGTGACACCATTCATTATCAGTTTGTTGTGACCAACGCTGGTTCGGTCCAGCTCACCGATATCGCCGTCGCGTCGACCCAGTTCAGCGGGACGGGAACCGAGCCCCCCATCAGTTGTCCCGAGACAACCCTCGATCCTGGCGCATCGACCACGTGTACGGCGAGCTATCCCGTCACGGTTGCCGACCTGCGAACGCCCTGGATTGTCAATACGGTCCAGGCCACAGGCTCGGCGGGGTCGGTCGACGTGACCTCTCAGACCGATTCGTCCTCGGTGGCCACCGCGCCCGAGACCGATGTCTCGGTGACGATGAGATCCGGGCAGACCCAGGTCTATCCGGACAGCGAAGTCGGTTTCACCGCGACGGTGACCAACAATGGTCCGGCTGATGCCACTGGTGTCAGCGTGACGGTGGACATCCCCGTCGGCATCCAGGATCCCTCGGGCGTGTTGTCCACCTCCTCGGACGGCTTGACCCGTGACGCGGACTGCACGCTGACCAGTGGCCAGCTGGTGTGTTCGGTAGGAGAATTGGGCGTCGGCCAGTCGGTGTCCTATGACATCCTCGGAACCGCGGCGGGCCCGGAAGGATCGGTGCACACCCTGACCGCCACGGTGAGCATGGACGAGACGGACACCAATACCAGCAATGATTCGGACTCGGCCAGCGTCACCGTGGTGCCGGTACCCACAGCCGACCTCCAGGTGACGAAGACGGTCAGTCCCCAGGGAGCCATTCTCATCGCTGGCACAGTCCTGACGTACACGATCACTCTGCACAACGCCGGAACCGCGATCGCCTACGTGGACTATGTCGACGACCTGTCCGGCGTGGTCGACGACGCGACGGTCGGCAACATCGTCACCGACGACTCCGTGGAGGCCAGCATCTTCGCGGGCCAGAACCTGATTATCTCGACCGAGGTCCTGCCCGGCCAGACCAAGACTGTCACCTATGATGCGACGCTGAAGCCCGATGGCGAGCGGGGAGACTCGGTTGTCTTCAACGCTCTCTCGCGGGCGGACATTCCGCCGTCCGAGCGTCCCACTCCGGGCACGCCGCCGGAGGATTGCCCGACCTGTACGACTAATCCTGTGGCAGGGTTGGACCTTGTCAAGACCGCGAACGTGTCCGAAGTGAAGCTGCCCGGCGACCAGATCGAGTACAGTTTCGCGGTCACCAACGCCGGTTCGATCGCAGTCAGCGACGTCGCCATCGCGGAGTCGTCATTCTCCGGGACCGGGACTTTGCCGGCGGCATCGTGCGCACAGACCAGTTTGGATCCAGGCGCCAGTACGACGTGTACGGCCACGTACTCGGTGACCGCTCCCGACCTGAAGACTGCTGAGATCCAGAACACGGCCACAGCCACCGCCATGGTCGGTACGCAGATGATCCGGTCGGCCCCCAGCACGGCCTCAGTCACGACTGCACCAGAAAGTGACATTGCTATCACGCTTGGTCCGGCCAGCACGGAAGTCTACCCAGACGCCGAGTTCGGCATGACGGCATCGGTGACCAACAACGGGCCGACTGACGCCACCGGGGTGCAGGCCACCTTCGACCTGCCGAGCGGATTGGTCGGCATGGCGGGCATCCTCGCGTCGGCTCCCCAGGGAATTGCTCCGGCCAAGACCTGCCAGGTAACCGGTGAGCAGATGGTCTGCCAGATCGGCGACCTGGATGTCGGCCAGACTGTGACCTATGACCTGATCGGCTGGGCGTCGGGCCCTGAAGGGCAGACCTACACGGTTGATGCCGCCGTCACTCATCATGAGATCGACCCGGTTCCATCGAACGACCAGGCTGCGGCTGGGCTGGTCGTGGTCCCGGTTCCGGCCGCCGACCTCAAGACCAGCAAGACGGTCAGTCCCGAAGACTCTCTCGGGGCGGCCGGGGACGTGCTGACGTACACGCTGACCTTCAGCAATGAGGGTACCGCCGCCGGGACAGTCGACTATGTGGACATGATGTCCGGCCTGCTCGACGACGCGACTGTCGGCCCGTTCCAGGCCACCGGGGACTTGAGCGCGTACTTGTATTCCAACAACGACATGATCGTGACCGGTTCGCTGGAGCCGGGGGAGACCCAGACGGTCACCTACACCGCGACCGTCAAACCCGACGGGACGCGTGGGGACTCGATCCTCTTCAACGCTCTGGTCTCGGCGGACACCCCGCCGGAGTTCCGGCCCACACCCACCACGCCGCCTGACCAATGCCCGACTTGCACCCTGACGCAGGTGGCAGGGCTCGGCATCGTCACCACGGCCACTCCGGCTTCGGTCGGCATGCCTGGTGAAACGATCAACTATCGTTATCAGGTCACCAATGTCGGCGCCGTACCGGTCACCGGACTGAGCATCGGGGAAGACTCCTTCTCCGGATCGGCTGCCCTGGCTGCCGCGTCCTGCCCGGTGACAAGCCTCGATCCAGGGGCCAGTACGGTGTGTACGGCGACCTACACCGTCTCCGCGCAGGACATCGGCGCCCAGTCGATTGAGAATACTGCCACTGTGTCCGGGAAGGTCGGCACGGCGACTGTGACCTCCGAACCGTCCTCCGCGACGGTTGCCGTGCGGGCTCCGACAGATGTCGAAGTGAGTGTCACACCTGGTCAGATGCGGGTTTATCCCGACGGCCAGGCTGGGTTCACCGCCACCGTGACCAACAACGGTCCTGGTGACGCGACCGCAGTGTCGGCCACCGTGAGCCTTCCGGCTGGTCTGAGCGCGGTCACCGGGGTCCTGGCGAGTTCGTCGGATGGCGTGGCCCGGGACGCGTCGTGCGTGCAAGTCGGCGCACAGTTGATCTGTTCGGTCGGCGCTCTGGCCGCGGGGGAGTCGGTGTCCTATGACATCACGGCGACCGCCGCGGGGCCGGCGGGTAAGTCGTACACCCTGAACACTTCCGTGACCCACCGCGAGCTGGACGCGGATCCGTCCAATGACCAGGCCGCCTTCCAGATCCAGGTGGTTCCCGTGCCCGATCCGGCTGTGGTCGTCACCAAGACTGTCAGCCCGGCTGACGCGATCCTCGTTGGCGGGACACAACTGACGTACACGATCACGATGACCAACGTCGGTTTGTTCGCCGCCGATGTCGATCACGTCGACATCTTGGCCGGAGTCCTCGACGACGCCACCTTGGATGGGATCGAGGCCAGCCCCGGCATCGAGACCCACCTGATCGACCAGCAATTGTTCATCACTGGTTCTCTTCAGTCCGAGGAGACGGCCACCGTGACCTACACCGTGACCGTCAAGGACGACGGGCAGCGCGGAGATTCGGTCATCTTCAACGATGTCGTGCCCGCGGACACCCCGGCTGAGGATCGTCCCGATCCGTTCAACCCGCCGCAGGACTGCCCGACGTGCACGAACACCCAGGTCGCGGGGCTCGGTGTGTCAGCCAGCGTCGACCCGGGAGCGATGACCCAACCTGGCCAGGCGGCCTATCGGTTCCTGGTGAGCAACCTCGGGACCGTGCCCGTCAATGACGTGGCTGTCGACGTGAGTTCCTTCACCGGCGGCGGTTCCCTGTCGGCGATCACCTGTCCTAACACCAGTCTCGACCCGGGTCAGGAGATGACCTGTGTGGCGACTTATGACGTCACGGCGACAGACCTGCTCAACCCGGATATCAGTCTCACCGCCACAGTCACCGGGAATGCAGGAGCAGGTGGGGCAGTGGCCGTACGCTCGGATCCGTCCACGGCTGTCCTCTACGCCAACCCGGCCACCAACGTGTCCGTCACGGTGGGGGAGCCCAAGACACAGGTCTATTCCGGCGCGGAGTTCGGGATTTCGGCCACGGTCACGAACAATGGTCCCACCATTGCCACCGGAGTGACTCTGACAACCGCTATCCCCGACGGGCTGATCAACGTGGTTGGTCTGCTGTCGGATCCACCTGACGACACGGCCCCGGACGCCAGTTGTACGATCGTGGCCCAGGATTTGGTCTGCCACATCGGCACCATGAACGTCGGGGAGTCGGTGGTCTATGACATCATCGGCGTGGCGCTGGGAACAGCCGGAGACACCTACATGCTCACTCCGGTCGTGACCTACAACGAACCGGACACCAGCACCGGGACCGACCAGGCCCAGGCGGAGATCGACGTGATCGAGGCGCCCAATCCTGCGATCGCTGTGACGAAGAGCGTCAGTCCTGCCGGGGCCATCGTCCAGGCCGGGTCTGTCTTGACATACACACTCACACTCACCAATGTCAGTTTGTACGCGACAACCGTTGACCACATCGACGACCTGTCACGGGTCGCGGAGGATGCGACGATCGGGGCGATCACCGTCAACGGTCCGGTGGACGCGCACCTGTACGCCAACAACCACCTGATCATGACCGGGACGCTGGCGCGCGGGCAAACCGCGACAGTGACGTACTCGGTCACGATCAAGCCGGACGGCGAGCGTGGCAGCGGGGCGGTGTTCAACGCGGTCTTCAGCGCCGACACCGGTCCTGGTGACCAGCCCGATCCCGACAATCCACCGGCGGATTGCCCGACCTGCACGACCACGGGTGTGGCCGGGCTGGGCCTGGCGATCACGTCTGACCCGACCACGGCGACCTCGCCTGGCGACGAGGTGACCTACCAGTACACAGTGACGAACCTGGGGACTGTGCCGGTCGATGATATCTCGGTCGAGCAAGGTCCGTTCAGCGGAACTGGGACCGCGCCTGAGGTGACATGCCCGGCGACCAGCCTCGATCCTGGTCAGTCCATGGCGTGCACAGCAACGTATGCTGTCACGGCTGGTGACCTGACGGCCAACACGATCTCCAATTCCGCGCGGGTGTCTGGCACTGTGCAAGGCGGGCAGGTCGTCGCGTCCTCGACCCAGACGGCCTTGGTCCAGATGGCGCCTGTGGCAGATATCGGGGTGGTGCTGTCTCCGAGCACAGTCCAGATCTATCCGGATTCCGAGGCCGGCTTGTCGGCGGTTGTCACTAACAATGGTTCTACTCCTGCCACTCAGGTGACGGTGACCATCGACGTACCCGCTGGGATGGAGAATGCGACCGGGCTGTTGTCGTCCGCCTCTGACGGCTTGTCACCCGCTTCTTCGTGTGTGAGCCAGGGCGCACAACTGGTGTGTTCTGTGGGCGACCTCGCTCCCGGGCAGTCGGTGCGCTACGACATCCTCGGCCGGGTGAACGAGCCCGCGGGCACGAGCCTCACGGTGAATGCCGCGGCGACCATGCACGAATTCGACACCGCCACGTCGGACAATGACGCGTCGGCGACCATCGACGTGGTGGCCAAAGACACGGCTGACCTCACGGTGACCAAGACCGTCAGCCCGGCCAATGCGGTGTTGAAGGCCGGTACGGTCCTGACGTACACCGTGACGCTCGCCAACACGGGGACGGCGCCCGCTGTGGTCAACCACATCGACGATCTGTCGAACGTGGTCGACGACGCCGACGTGGGTCCGATCACGACAACCGGTGGCCTGATCGCCACCCAGTACGCCAATGACGACATGATCATCACCGGCACCCTTGCTCCTGGTCAGTCCGGGACGGTGAGCTATCAGGCCACCATCAAGCCAGACGGCCAGCGCGGGGATTCGGTGCTGTTCAACGATGTGGTGACCGCCGACACCCCGAAGGAGGATCGCCCGACTCCGGACACTCCGCCGGCGGATTGTGCGGCCTGCACCACCGGTGACATCATCAACAACCTGCCCACGGATGTGGGAGTGACAATGTCGCCTGCTACAACTGAGGTTTATCCGGGTGCCGAGGTCGGGATCGTCGCGTCTGTGACCAACCACGGGCCGGCTCCGGCGACTCAGGTCGTCCTGACGCTCGATGTTCCCAGTGGCCTTGTCGGCGTGTCGGTGGCTGCGGCCACGGTTCCCGCCGGGGCGAGTCCGGGCCCGTGCGTGGCCGATGCTGGTCAGTGGGTGTGTCCCATCGGCGACCTCGAACCGGGTCAGACGGTCAGTTTCGACATCCTGGGGACAGCCGCCCAGATCGAAGGGTTGTCGTACACCGTGACCGGGACTGTCACCCAACACGAGGACGACACCAACATGGCGAACAACCACGCTCAGTCGGTCATCGATGTGGTGGCCATGCCCGTGCCGGACCTGAGTGTGACCAAGACGGTCAACCCGACTGGCAATCTCCTCGTGGCCGGCGCCACCTTGGCGTACACGATCACCTTCACGAACACTGGCACGGGCCCGGCGGTGGTCGACCATGTCGACGATCTGTCCGCGGTGCTCGACGACGCCACCATTGGCACTGTTCACACCACTGGTGGTCTGACCGCCCATGTGTACATCAACCAGGACATGATCATCACCGGAAGCGTGGCCCCGGGCCAGACCGAGACCGTGACGTACACCGTGACGATCAAGCCGGACGGCCAGCGCGGTGACTCCCTGCTGTTCAACGATGTGGTCGCGGCCAACACTCCGGTGGAGGATCGCCCCGATCCGCTGACTCCGCCCGATGAATGCCCCGCGTGCACGACGACCGGCGTCGTCGGCCTGGGCCTCGGCCAGTCGGCCACCCCGACTCTCGTCTCCAGGGTCGGCGACACGATCACCTTCCAGTACGCCGTGATCAACATGGGCACCGTCCCCATCGACGACATCTCCATCGTTGACAACTCCTTCAGTGGGGCAGGGACATTGTCCTCTGCTTCATGTCCGTCCACCAGTTTGGATGCTGGCGCGTTCATGATGTGCACAGCAACGTACACTGTTGTCGCAGGTGATATATCCGCTAGTCAGATCACTAATACAGTGACTGCTATCGGCAAGGTGGGCGTCTTCCAAGTGTCCTCCCGCCCCAGCACCTACCAGGTTGAGGTCAACCCGAACGCCACCCCGACCGGTCCCACCGAAACCCCGACCGGTCCCACCGAAACCCCGACGGGTCCGACGGAAACCACCACCTCTGCGCGAACCGGCACCCCCTCGGGAACGGTCACTCTCAACCCCACTCGTACCGGCACTGGTACCCCGGGTGAGAGCAGTACTCCCACCCGTACTGGGACTGGTACTCCCGGTGGTCCCACCACAACGGGTACCCCCGGTGGCCCCACGACCAGCCCGACTGCCCCCACCAGCGGCATCACGGCAACCGGCACTCCGGGTGGCACTGGAACGAGTACCCTGAACCCCACCCGTACCGGCACTGGTACCCCGGGTGGTAGCGGCACTCCCGTCCGTACCGGCACGGGCACTCCTGGTGGCCCCACCACCGGCATGACCCAAACCGGCACTCCGGGCGGCCCCACCACCGGCATGACCCAAACCGGCACTCCGGGTGGCACGGGTACGAGTACTCTCAACCCCACCCGTACCGGCACTGGTACTCCGGGTGGCACGAGCACTCCCACCCGTACTGGCACGGGCACTCCGGGTGGCCCCACCACCGGCATGACCCAAACCGGATCTCCTGGCGGCACCAGCACGAGCACTGTCAACCCCACCCGTTCTGGCACCGGCACTCCCGGCGCGTCGGGTGGCCCTGGTTCCTCGGGTAGCCCGGGTGCATCCGGCAACCCCGGCCAGAGCCCGACATCCCAGCCCGGCATCACCCCCGGTTCCGGCCAGTCCGGCCAGACTGCCTCAGCCGGTTACGTCCCCACAGGTGGCCAAGTGTCCAGCGACACCTCTGTCGCCTGGATTCTCCGTTTGGCCCTGTCCATGATGGTGGTCGTTGGCGGCCTCGGCATCCTGCGCCGCCACCGTACCACCCGTCATTCAAGGCGCCCCTAGTCGTCCTCCTCCCAAGGCGGGCGGACCAACTATCCCTGCCCCCGGTCCGCCCGCCGCCCTACTCGCAAGCTTGGAGCGGTGCCACGATTCGGTTGAACATGGCTATAAGCAATGAGAGGTCACTGTGATCCATTGTTAACCGATGTCAGCGTCGAAGTACGGATCGACGAGCGTCATGAAACGTGTATTCCGTAGCGTTTTCTGATCATGTCCGCAGCTTTAGCAGCGGAAACTTCACCCACGATGTATCGGTCGGCGATCCTACGCGACTCATCGGACACGACCAACCCTTCCAACCGCTCGTTGGCGACGGCTTGGATCACCCTGCGTTCGCGTCCTGCAACCGATTGTTCCATGGAACCTATTCTACCTTCGCCGAAACCTTTCAAAACGAAGACCGGCCTTGCCGAGAAAATTCGGTAGAGGGCCGGTACAAGTAATCGACGTATACGGCGCCGCAGGGCTTCTAACAAGGAATACCCCCGTGACGACTGGTGATGTCTCCCTGACGACCATCCCCGGTTGTCACGGGAATCGTCTGTTGCTTGAATCAGGAATGCATCCACCTGGTCGTGGGCCACCAGTAAAGGGCAAGCGGATTCCCATGCGTGGTATTGTGTACACAAGAGTACGCATTAGATAGGAGTGGCCATGACCGTGATGGCAGGCGTGAGAGAGTTCCGCGAAGACCTGGCAGCATACATCGATCAAACTGAACCTGTGGCGATCACCCGTCACGGTCAAACGGTTGGTCTGTTCATTCCCGTCAACAGGGATCGGCAGGCCGACCTCGACGCATACGCTGAAGCTGCTCGCAAAGCTAACGCTCTCCTTGTGGAACTGGGTATCACCGAAGATGACGCTGTCGCCGAATTCGCGAACGCCCGTAGGACCCAGGCACGGGAATCGTGATGCACCGAAGGATCATTGTCGATGCTAACATTCTTATTCGTGCAGTACTCGGTGTCCGTGCCCGTGAACTCATCGTCCGACACGGGGCAGACGTGTCCTTCTTCACTCCTGAGGTTGCCTTTCTCGATGCCGCCCGCTACTTGCCCGTAATTGCCATGAAACGCGGCGCCGATCCCGTACCGTTGATCTCCTCTCTTGACCGACTTCGGTCAGTAGTCGAAGTGGTACCTGATGATGTGACCGGCGTCTGGAAGAGCATCGCGCTGGAGCGTATTGGTGGCCGCGATCCCATGGATTGGCCATTCGTTGCCGCTGCGCTCGCCTTGGACTGTCCAATATGGACCGAGGACAACGACTTCTTTGGTTCGGGGGTACCAACTTGGACCAGTGATCGCGTCGACATTTACCTTCGCGGCGATTAGAAAAACTCCACTACCATGTCCTATACAACTCACACCGTCCATGTGCTCACTGTGGATCACCGTGCCGATGTCTATCGGCCACGGTCGTGAGTTCGTCGAAGTACGGTCGCAGCGTCCAGACTGGATGAGCCTAGGGACTTCTGAAGCGTGATGATCATTCCCCCAGCTCAAGTTCATTGTTCAGAACCGATACTTCCCGTTTGGCCTCATGATGGCACTGCTATTCACCTGCCTACTGGGACTCTCGGCCTGATACCGCGATGCGATGGGGCCAGGGCACCTATATGGGGACGGGTAGTAGCAACAGATCGGTGTATCAAGTTTAGCTTAATGTTGTTGACGTCACAGTTCACACTTGTCACAAAAGGTCTGCGTGCCAACCCGTCCGCTGCAAAACCAAGATGAGTTCCCCGTGGTTCACCCGGTAGATCAGCCGCCAACCAGGCTGGACGTGACATTCACGGAAACCTTGATAGTCAGCGACGAGTGCATGGTCTCGGTAGGCGGCTGGTAGGGGCTGTTCCCGTTGCAACTGGTCGATCAACGTGTGAATAGGTTCAGGTCGCGACTGCGTTTGCGCACCCGCTTCAAGTCTTGGCGAAAGCGTCAACGGGCGATTATCCCGCGCATGTCACACATTTATCGTACTTGCCCGTTGCCGGTGACGATGTACTTGGTGGAGGTCATTTCGGGTAGGGCCATCGGGCCGCGGGCGTGGAGTTTCTGGGTGGAGATTCCCACCTCGGCGCCGAAGCCAAATTCGCCGCCGTCGACGAAACGGCTGGAGGCGTTGACCAGGACGCAGGCGGCGTCGACTTCGGTGGTGAAGCGCTTCTGGTGGATGGCGTCGTTGGTGATGATCGTTTCCGAATGGCCGGAGGTGTGGCGGCGGATGAAGGTGATCGCCTCGTCGATGGCAGGGACGACACCGATGCGGATGTCCAGGCTCAGGAACTCGTCGTCCCAGCCATCTTCGGCAACCAGGTCGATCCGGGAGTCGAGGGCACAGGCGGCCGCATCTCCGTGGACGCGGACCCCGGCTTCGACCAGGGCGTCGACTGCCTTGGGAAGGAAGGAATCGGCGATGCTCTGATGGATCAGCAGCGTCTCCAAGGCGTTGCACACCGATGGCCGTTGTGTCTTGGCGTTCAGCATGACCGATACGGCCATGTCCTGGTCGGCGCTGATGTCCACGAACAGGTGACAATTGCCACTACCCGTCTCGATGACAGGCACCTGCGATCCGGTGACCACCGCGTTGATCAGGGAGGCACTGCCACGAGGGATGAGCACGTCGACCAGACCGCGCGCGTTCATCATGTCGGTGGTGACCTCGTGGCCGCCTTCGACCAGGTTGACCAGATTCGGGTTCATCCCTGACGACTCCAGACCGAACCTCAGGGCGGAGATGATGGCCCTGTTGGACTCAAGTGCGCTCGACGACCCACGCAACAAGGTGGCATTGCCCGATTTCAAGCAGATTCCAGCAGCGTCGGCGGTGACGTTGGGGCGAGCCTCGTAGATGATCCCGATGACACCGAGGGGCACACGTACTTGGTCGATGTGGACACCGTTCGCAAGCTGCCATCCGCGGACCACTTCTCCGACCGGATCGGCCAACCGGGCCAGATCCCGAAGCCCCTGGGACATGGCGGTCAAGCGTGCCGGATTGAGTGTCAGCCGGTCGATCAGAGCGGGTGTGACACCGGCGCTCTTGGCCCGTTCGACATCCTTCTCATTGGCCGGCAGGATCGCGGATCCGGCGCCGAGCAAAGAATCGGCCATTGCGTTCAGTGCGTTGTCTTTGGAGGCTCGGGTCGCGATGGCTAGGCCGATGGAAGCCTGGCGTGCGGCCAGGGCCTGGTGGGCGAAATCTGGAGAACTCATGGATTTAGATTACTCTTCCCAGTAGGGGGGACACGTCAGCTGCCATGACGAGATCGTCCCGATGGATAACAGGTTTGGCATGTTGTGGCCCCAGGGTTGCGGCCAATTCGGAGGTGGTACGGCCCAGCATTTCGGGCAGATCGGCCGCGTCGAATCCAACCACTCCGCGGGCGATGACCTGCCCGTCAGGGGCTACCACTTCGACCGAATCCCCGCTGTGGAAGGACCCCTCGACTTGGCTGATGCCAGCAGCCAGGAGTGAGGCCGCAGTCGTCGTCAGGGCTTTGGCGGCCCCGGCATCCACGTGCAGTTGCCCCTGTGCGGCACTGGCGTGGGCGGCCCATCCGTGACGCCGGGAATATCTCTTTGTTGACGCGGCGAAGACGGTCCCCACCCGGTCGCCGGCCAGCATGGGCCCGGCCTGGTCCCATCTCGCCAGGCCCACGGGAATACCGGCCGTGCACGCCAGCCGGGCAGCCTCGACCTTCGTGGCCATCCCGCCACTGCCGACACCGGACGTACCAGGCCGCAGCACGTCGGCGCGCAGGCTGGCGACGTCGTCGACGAAGTCGACCCGCTGCGCTTCAGGATGGTGGGGATGGACGGTGTACAGCCCGTCGACGTCGGTGAGCAGGACGAGGGCGTCCGCTCGTACTAATTCAGCCACGAGTGCTGCCAAATGGTCATTGTCGCCCAAGCGGATCTCTCTGGTCGCGACCGTATCGTTCTCGTTGACCACAGTGACCACGCCAAGCCGGGTGAGCGCGCCGAACGTGTGGAGGGCGTTGGTGTAGCTGTTCTTCTCAGCCAGGTCCTCGATCGTCAGGAGAACCTGGGCAGTACGGATCCCGTACGTCGCGAAGGCGTGGGTATAAGCCGCCATCAACAGCCCCTGGCCGACCGCGGCGGCTGCCTGCTGCTGGACGACGTCGACGGGGCGGTGGTTGAGCCCGAGCGGCTTCAGCCCGGCTGCGATGGCCCCCGACGTGACCACCACGATTTCGGATCCACTGATCTGCCGCTGAGCCAGGACATCCACCAGGGCGTCCAGGCGCTCGGTGGCCAGCCCACTCTTGGCCGAGGCCAGAGAGGATGAGCCGATCTTGACCACAACCCTGCGCGCCGTGGCGATGTGGCTCCGGATCGAAGCTTCGTCAGTCGTCATACCTGCCGCTCTGGTGATTCATCTTCTAGAAGCGCTACGCTGCCCAGCATGATGGTGGATAGTGCCGGACAGCGTAGCGAGCACAAGGGCTGACCAGGTTCCCCGTGGTCAACGCTTCAACAGTGTACGTCAGATGACACTCCAGTGCACCCGGTCTCACAAGGGTGAGCCCGAATCCACCGATCGCTTGCGTTGCGAGCGACACTGTGGGGGTGCGATGGGTCGGCGGGTGGCGTGAGGGCAGACTGGACGTCTGTTGAGCGACGCCCGACGAGCCAGCGTGCCTCCACAGGGCCGCGCAGCAGCAATGGATCGGTGGATTCGGGCTGATCCATGAACGTTTGCTCACGGAGAGCCTCGGTTGAGATCGCATGGATTCGGTGTGGTGTCAAGCAGTGATCAGGTTGTGGATTCTGGCAGAATAGTGGGGTGAGCACACCGCCGGATCTTTCCTCCCCTCCCCAGGGGTGGTACCCCGATCCTGCCCGCCCCGAGCGGGAGCGCTATTGGGATGGCATCAAGTGGACCCAGGTGGTCCGCAACGTCGGGTCGATCGACCTGAGACGCCCTGGCCTGCCACAGCCCAAATCCCAGGTCCGCGACCCTGCCCTGGACCTGCCCCTGGCTGGATGGTGGCGCAAAGTCGGCTCGGGGATCGCCGACACCGTCATCGCGTGGGTCGTCACCGTACTGGTGTTGGTGATCGGGTATCCCGGATTCCTGCGTCGGTGGTGGGATTTGTACATGGCGTACAGCGCGGATTTTCAGGCGAGCATGGTGGCAGGCGGCGCATGGGCGATGCCGGGAACGGCTCTCCAGAACGCCACCTCGTCATTGACGCTTGTCGCCGGGGGTGTGACAGCGGTGTACTGCGTGATTTTCTTGGGTACGTGGGGAGCCACTCTCGGCCAGCGGATCTGTGGGATCAAAGCCATCAAGGCGCCACTGCCATTGTCGCTGATCGCCGCCGGGGCGCCTGCCGAGTTCAAGGTGGAGAAACCCGGGTGGTTGAGATCGATGTCGAAGGGGTTCTGCTGGGCATTGTTGAGCGCCGGCGGTGGGTTGTTCGTCATCATCGCCGTGCTCAACGCGGTCATGCCCTTGTGGCACCGCCGCAAACAATCCGTGACCGATGTGTTCGCCAACACTGTGATGGTGCGCAGCCGGGGTGTACCCCCACAGAACGGGTAGTCACACCCGGACCCACCACCATGAACACACGCTTAACCAATATTTATTGACTGAATTGGGGTCTTTCATGCCAACGTCCGATCGGCGCATCGCTCGTCTCGCTCATTCGTACGGGATCGCGACCGAATTCTGGGACTGGAAGGGGCATTTCCGCGAACCCTCAGAAGAGACGCTGATCGCCTGTCTGAAGGCACTGGGAGTGGATGTCAGCACCGAGGGTTGGGTTGACAATGCCTTCGTCGAAGCCGATGAGCGTATCTGGAAACAACAATTGCCTGACTGCGTAGTCGTGGAGGAGAACCACGTCGGCACCGTGCATGTCCACGTGAGGGCCGGGCGCCCCGCCCATGTCTGGGTCCGGATGGAAGATGGGGCCACCCTCAGCCTCGATCAGATCGACAACCAGGAACCCGATCGGCTGATCGGTGACCACTGGGTGGGCCGGGCCACCTTCCAACTGCCGGTGTGGGCCAAGCCGGGATATCACCAGCTCTTCCTGGAGAGCGACGACCAGTCCTGTCAGACATCCTTCATCGTGACACCATCGCACGTGGACATCCCCGGAACCGGTGCCGGATCAGTGTGGGGATTGATGGCCCAGTTGTATTCGGTGTACGGCGAGAACTCTTGGGGGCTGGGCGATTTCTCCGACCTGGCGGACCTGGCCGTGTGGGCGAAGACCGGTCACGGCGCTGACTTCGTCTTGATCAATCCCACCCATGCCAGCCAGGTCATCGCCCCGATGGAGCCTTCCCCGTACTTCCCGGCGACAAGGCGTTTCACCAACCCGATCTACATCCGCCCCGAGGTGATCGAGGAGTACGCCGCCGCCTCCGACGAGGTGCGTTCCCGGGTGGAGCAGTCGCGGCATCAGGCGTACACGATGGCTCAAGCGAGTACCGACATCCCGCGCGACGCGGTCTGGCGGGCGAAGAAAGACTGCTTGAATGCGATCTTCCAGGTGGGCCTTCGTCCCAGCCGCCAGATGGAGTTCCAGGCCTTCATCGACCGCCAGGGGGTGTCCCTGTCGCGCTACGCCGTGTGGTGTGCGCTGACGGAGACCTACGGGCAGCGCTGGCGGGACTGGCCCAAGCCCTATCAGACGCCGGACTCGCCCGCAGTCGAAGAATTCGCCACACGTCACAGCACGGCTATCACCTTCTACATGTGGTTGCAGTGGATCGCCTCGCTGCAAGCCCGGCAAGCCCAGGCCACAGCCACCAATGTCGGGATGAGCATCGGTGTCATGTCTGACCTCGCGGTGGGAGTCGACCCCGACGGGGAGGAGACGTGGGCCATGCCAGGGCTGTTCGCCTCTGGTGTCTGTGTGGGAGCCCCGCCAGATGAATACAATCAGGCAGGCCAGGACTGGAGGCAACCACCTTGGCGTCCTGATCGTCTGAGGCAATCCGGGTACGCACCTCTGCGGGCCATGTTTTCCTCGATGCTGTCCAACTCCGGCGCTCTGCGCATCGACCACATATTGGGGTTGTTCCGCGTGTGGTGGATTCCCGACGGGATGACGCCCGACCAGGGGGCATATGTTCGGTACGACCACGAGGCGACAGTCGGGATCTTGGCCCTGGAGGCGTACCGGGCCAGAAAACCTGTGATCGGGGAGGATTTGGGGACGGCCGAGCCCTGGGCGCGCGACTACCTGGCCCGGCGCGGCATCGCGGGCACTTCTGTCGTGTGGTTCGAGAACGACGAGGACGGCCACCCACTCGAACCGCGGCAGTGGAGGCAATTGTGCTTGGCGTCTGTGACGACCCACGATCTGCCCCCGACTCTTGGCTACCTCGCCCACGACCATGTCAGTTTGAGGTACCGACTGGGGCTGCTGACCGAACCCCTCGAAGACGAGGTGGCACGCGATGCCAGTGAGCAGGAGGCGATGCTGGACACACTGTCCCGGCTGTCGCTCATGCCCCCTGGCGAGACCGATCACCATCAAATCTTGCTGGCGCTGTATCGCTTCCTGCAGCGGACCCCGGCCAAACTGAAAGGCGTGGCCCTGACCGACGTGGTGGGGGACAGGCGCATCCAGAACCAGCCCGGCACTGTCGACGAGTACCCCAATTGGCGCGTACCCCTGCGGGACGAGACCGGTCGCAAGCTGACCCTGGAGCAGATATACGCCTTGACTAGTGTCGCGGATGTGACACAAATCATGAATGGTAGGCTTGAGCGGATGTGAGGCCGGGACGTCATCGGGCGCCTGACCAGGACAGGTGAGGACAGTGCCCATGGATGACAACAACTCGGGAGCCTTCGGCGACCAGACACCAGACGCAGTGGTGGATGATCCCGCGGAGAATCGGCTGCAGCCGGTGAAGCGGACCAGGCGGCCGTCGATCGCATCTATCATCATCTCCCTCGTGCTGGTCGCCTGTGCGGTGACCGGTGTGGTCATTCTGGGCACGACCCACGTCGTTCCGGCACGGATGATGATCCCGGCTGTGATCACCGACTTCGTCCTGGTGGCTGTCGCGGTCGTCCTGTTGCTCATCTCGCGCCCTCGACGCCATCCGGTCCGTTTCTGGTTGTCGACCATTCTGGCGCTCGTCTTGGCGATCGCCAATGTGGGTGTGGCCAAAGTCGGGTCTGACTACCTCAAGGTCACCTCGGAAATCCAGCCTCCGGCGTCGGACACTGTGTTGTATGACGTGGTCGTCCTGACCAGTGGGCCGACTGACGTGTCGCAATTAGCGGGTACGACCATGGGTGAAGTCGCGAACGATCCGCTCTCCGACGCTGTGCACTCCCATCTGACGTCCTTGGTCAATGTCAGTTTCCAGTCCAGTGCCACCTGGACGGCCCTGGTCGCGGCTCTGACGGGATCCGATGTGACAAGCATCGTCATCGAAGATCCGTTCATGCAGATTCTCTCCGATGCTGACCCTGACACCTACGGGACGCTGAGGATTCTGACCAGTTTCGAGATCGACAGTTCGTTGGCCAACACCCCGCCTTCGCCGTCACCCAGCCCGACGACGACGATGACCAATCCCGACGGCGCGTACATCATCTATGTCAGCGGGATCGACACCTACGGCAGCATCAGTACGAGGTCGCGTAGCGATGTCAATATCTTGGTGGTCGTCAATCCGAAGACTGGCAAGGTTCTCCTCGTCAACACTCCGCGTGACTTCTACGTCCAGTTGCGCGGCACCACCGGGTTGAAGGACAAGCTGACCCACTCCGGCGTTTATGGGATCAATGTGTCGGTGGGGACCATGGAGGACCTCTACGGTATCAACATCGACTACTATCTGCGCATCAACTTCTCGTCGCTGGTCACCATCATCGACGCCCTCGGCGGTGTCGACGTGAACTCCGCGTACAACTTCTCCTATGGCGGGTACACCTTCACCCAGGGGATGAACCATCTCAACGGCGCGGCGGCGCTGGCCTTCTCGCGCGATCGCCACGACTTCGCCCTGGGCGACCGGATTCGCGGTGAGAACCAGGAGCGAGTGATCGAGGGGGTCATCAACAAACTCTCCAACCCGAGCGTCCTGGTGGGGTACACCCGCATCCTGTCGTCGATCCAGAATTCCATCCAGACCTCAATGCCCCAAGATGTGATCTCCGAGCAGGTACGCCAGCAACTGTCGACCGGTCAGAGCTGGAGCACGACCTCGATCTCGGTCACCGGTGGTGACGGGTCGGAATACACGTACAGCTATCCCACGCAGAAGCTCTACGTCATGATTCCCGACCAGTCGACAGTGGATGCGGCCAAACAACAGATCCAGGCGACCCTGACTGGACAGTGACCCCGATTTTTTGGTTAAATTCGTTGTGGGGAAGGGCCTCAAGGACCGGTTGAGCACCAAGTTAGGCTCCATGTGTTGGTGGTAACATGGGCGTCCATAGCATCAAGCTCTCCGGAGGCAGGGGCTGAGGCGTTTTGGAGTTGTACTTTGGACAGGGAAAAGTCAGCAATCGGACGACACAATACCGGTTCTTTTTGGCGGATAGCACGCTCGGGGTGGGCACAATGGTTCATGGACGCCTGCTCGTGGGCCGTGTGTCTGTTCATTGCTGCTGTGTTGCGGTACGACTTCAAACTAGTCAGGATCGATGTCCCACCGCTGGTCATCCTGGTTCTGGGTCTGGGAGTCGTCCAATTCATCGCCGGCATGGCAGCATGGCTGTACCAGGGGCGCTACGCCGTGGGGTCCTTGGAAGAGATTCGCGCCCTGGGTTGGATGCTCGTCGTCGAGACGGTCATCATCGGATTACTCGATGTTTTCGTCGGCATCAACGTGGGACTTCCCCGCAGCCTGGTCTTCTCCGCGGCTCCGTTCACCTTGTGCCTGATGCTGTGCACCCGGCTCTTGCGCCGGTTGGTCAATGAACGTCCCCAGACCTCTGTGCATCCCCGCGGGCGTCGTACGCTCATCTTCGGGGCGGGAAGCTTGGGCCAGATCACGCTCCACAGAATGCAACTGGACTCCCGGGCGCCCTACCAGGCCGTGGGTTTTCTCGATGACGACACCGAGAAGGGGAACCTGTCGATCCGTGGCGTGAGGGTCCTCGGCAGGTTGGAAGACCTGCCCGCCGTCGCCGAGCAGATCCAGGCTTCGGTCCTGGTGGTCGCCATCGCCGACGCCAATCCCACGCAGATGGCACGGGTGATGTCGCTTGCTTCACCACTCGACATCGACGTCAAGGTTGTCCCCACCTTGGACAAGAGTTTCGGGGATCGTGTACGGGTCGGGGCGATCCGCGACGTCGCCATCGAAGACCTGATCGAGCGCCCTCCCGTCAACCTGGATATCCCCAGGATCGCCAGTTATCTATCGGGCAAACGCGTCCTGGTCACCGGTGCCGGCGGCTCTATCGGCAAGGAACTCTGCGTCCAGATCAAGAAGTACGGCCCGGCGTCGCTCGTCCTGCTCGACCACGATGAGACCCATCTCCAGGACACGGAATTCGCCTTGTGGGGCACGGGACTGTTGACCAGACCAGAGATCGTCTTGGCCGATATCCGCGACTACGATGGTTTGCAAAGGGTCTTTAATGAGTGGTCTCCCGAGGTCGTGTTCCATGCCGCCGCCCTCAAGCATGTGCCCATGCTCCAGCGCTATCCCCAAGCGGCTTGGAACACGAATGTGCTCGGCACGCTGAACGTCCTCCAGTGCGCCCGCTCGGTGGGCACGCAGGTCTTCGTCAACATTTCGACCGACAAGGCCGCCAACCCCTCCACCATCCTCGGCCACTCCAAGCGCATGGCTGAACGCCTCACCTCTTGGATGGGTGAGCAGACGGGTTATGACTATTGTTCAGTACGCTTTGGCAACGTCTTGGGCTCCCGCGGATCGATGGTTCCACTCTTCCAGCGAATGATCGAATCCGATATACCCCTCACCGTCACCCACGAAGAGGCCACCCGCTATTTCATGACGATCCCCGAAGCCTGTCAATTGGTCGTCCAAGCCGGTGCGATTGGATCCGCCGGTGACGTTATGATTTTGGACATGGGAGACTCCGTACGCGTGATGGACATTGTCAACCGCCTCATCGAAATCTCCGGTAAAGACTGCAAGGTCCAGATCACCGGCTTGAGAGAAGGCGAGAAAATCCACGAAGTGCTGGTGTCGACCGAGGAAGAGGATGGTGTCTCTCATCCTGAGAATCGAATCGTACGAGCCGTGGTTCCTCCCTTGCCCCCACATGATCTTGACTACGAAGAGTGGCTGTTGTTGGCACGTGGCGGAGATATTGTGCCTACCGATCATGTGGACTCTATCGACGAAGAGATCCGGTCTATGAGTATCCCACCAGCACAGATGAAAGCCTCCACTCGTGTCTGAGCCCATCTACCTGTCGGCGCCCGATGTGGGGCCTCTAGAAGAGCAAAGAATCATTGAAGCACTACATTCAGGGTGGATTGCCCCGCTTGGACCTGATGTCGACGCGTTCGAGAAGGAAATGGCATGTCGTATTGGTGTCGCTCATGGCGTTGCATTATCGTCTGGCACGGCAGCCTTGCATCTTGCCCTTGTCCACTTAGGCGTCGGGCGATCTGACGTCGTTGTCACGAGTACAATGACATTTGCTGCCACTGCGAACGCCATCGCATATACCGGAGCGGAACCGTTCTTTGTTGATGTCTTACCCGAGACTGGGAACATGGATCCCCAAGCCCTTGAGCGTGCGTTAAGCAGTCTTGCATCTCAGGATAAGAAGGTGGCAGCTGTCATTCCGGTCGATTTGTTGGGAAAAGCAGCAGACTACACGGCTCTAGAGCCAATCATCTCCGCTTATGGAATTCCAATGCTGTGTGACACAGCAGAAGCCGTAGGTGCTTATCATGCGAGCCGACCGGCAGGCAGTTTCGGACAAGCGTCTGTGCTGTCTTTCAATGGCAACAAGATCATGACAACATCTGGTGGCGGCATGCTCCTCACAGATGATGAGCATTTCGCCTCAAAGGTGAGATACCTTGCCACTCAGGCCCGTCAACCTGTTCCGTGGTACGAACACACTGATGTCGGTTACAACTACCGGATGTCAAACCTCTTGGCCGCATTGGGCCGAGCCCAGTTGGCACGCCTCGACTCGATGATCGAGCGTCGCCGTCAGTTCAGAGATAGATATAAAGCACACTTTGCCGATGTTCCTGGGGTGCGGGTGTTCGGCGCAAAGGACGACGAGGCTGACAATTCATGGTTGACCTCTATTCTGGTTGACTCATCAGTTGCAGGTTGGACGAGCGAAGATCTTCGCCTCTGGCTGGTGGACAGTGGAATAGAAGCAAGACCTTTGTGGAAACCCATGCACTTGCAACCAGTCTTTGTTACTGCTCAGGGGGAGATCACTGGAGTTGCCCAACACCTTTTCGAGACCGGATTGACCCTGCCCAGTGGCTCGGTGATCACCGATGCGGAAAGGGATCGAGTATTCACTGCGTTGGAAAGGTTCCGCCTAAGCCACGTGGCACGTGGCTGAACGTGTCGAAGGGTGCCTTGTATTATGGACCCATGCACAGGGGGTTGTACCTTCGGTTTCTCAAGCGTCCACTTGATGTTGTACTCGTCGTGGTGGGGGGTCTGGTTTTTTGGTGGGTCTTCGTCGTCGTGGCGTTATTGGTCAGGTTGAATCTTGGCAAACCTGTGGTGTTCAAACAACCTCGTCCCGGCAAAGACGCAGCAATCTTCACTCTCTACAAGTTTCGAACAATGACGGATGCTCGAGCTGAAAGCGGAGAACTCCTTCCCGACTCGGAACGGCTCACTTCGTTCGGTCGATTTCTACGCTCGTCTAGCTTGGATGAATTGCCGGAATTCCTGAATATACTTCGAGGGGAGATGAGTTTGGTCGGGCCCCGTCCCCTAGCAGTCAAGTATCTTCCGTTCTATTCTCAACAGGAACGACGGAGGCACTTAGTGCAACCCGGATTGACCGGTTTGGCTCAGGTCAATGGTCGAAATGTGGCGCATTGGGAAACCCGGTTCGCATTGGACGTGCAGTATGTGGAAAGAATCACCTTTGTTCAGGACATGGCTATTCTGGCTAAGACTGTGGTGAAGACCCTCCACCGTACTGATATCGGGGAAAGAGGCACGGGTTCTGTGATCGATTTCGATGTATACAGAACCATGGATGGAACATCGGACAAGTAGGTGAAATATGAACATTGCCGGTCAACGTATCTTTCTACGGGCTATCGAGCCTGACGACAATGCGATGTTATTGGAAATGGTGAATGATCCCGATACTGAGTACATGCTGGGTGGATGGTCGTTTCCGGTGTCGACGACACAACAAGACCACTGGACTCAGGAGTTAGAAAACGCTAGCACCATTCTTCGTTGTGCCATTGACGACCACTGCAAAGCTGTGGGCGTGGTGATGCTCAATCCTATCGACCTTAAAAACGGGACCGCAGAGGTCCACATTCGACTTGCGTCAGACGCCCGGGGCAAGGGGTATGGGGCCGATGCCGTTGACGCGATTGTGTGTTACGCCTTTGACGAATTACGGCTTCAGTGTGTCTATTCCCATGTCAGCGAGCACAACATAGCGTCGAAGCGATTGTTCCTATCCTGCGGCTTCAAAGAAGAGGGGCTGTTGATCAATCGTTTGTACAAACGTGGCCGACTCATCAGCGTGTATTCACTATCCAAACAGCGATCGGCGATTGACTGATGTGCCGAGAGGTGGGAGGCGAGTTTTCCTCGGTTCCACTCGTCCGAACTCCTGCACCTGTGTTTCAAAACTGGGCGGGAGAACCTCGCTACTACTTGTCGGGGCGCACAGCACTGCACGCAATTCTGCTCGATGTCCTCACTGAACGAAAATGTGAAACTGCCTGCCTGCCAGCGTACTGTTGTGATTCAATGATCGAGCCTTTTGTTCGTTGTGGAATCAAGGTGGTTTTCTACGACATCGTGGCTGATGACGGGAAGATTCTTGGCAGGTTAGACAGTCTCCAGATGTGCGACATTCTTTACGTCACTGATTACTTTGGGTTTGCGACTCAAGGATTGGATGGTGCTGTCAGCCAGTACCGGGACAGAGGGAGCGTCATCATCTATGACAAGACACATTCGCTACTATCGTCACCTTCTGTACCGTATGATTACGCTTTTTCTAGCATTAGAAAGTGGATCGGGGTGGCTGGTTGCGCTGTCCTGTTCAAAGCGGCTGGGCCGTACAGGCTCAACCCCCCTTCGAAGACGAACGAGGATTACGTGGCGTTACGCAGAGAGGCCATGAAACGCAAAGAGGCATTCGTTGAGGAGGGAAGGGGAGACAAGAGGGAATTTCTTGAATTATTGACACAGGCTGAAGCACTATTAGCAAGAGATTATGTCGGGTATTCGGCTGACCCAGAGTCTATCAGCCAGACATTGAACGCGGACTATACGTCAGTGGCTGCTCACCGTCGTCGAAACGCGGCATATCTCTATGCCCGCCTGCCCCATGCTCCATTTTTGTTTGCCAAATATCAAGACCACAACTTCACACCACTATTTGTTCCACTACTGATTCCACTCAGGCGAAGAGAGCTACACAGTAGACTGATTTCTGAAGATGTCTACACTCCGATTCACTGGCCTCGGTCCGAGTATCTCTCTCCTCAAGAGCGATATGCAGAGTCTTTCTACGAACAGGAGATCTCATTAATCTGCGATCAGCGTTATAACGAGGAAGACATGGAACGGCAATGCGGGGTGATCGAGGAATTCTTGGAACTCTGAACTCAATCGTGATTAAGGGCGTAGATCAGGTTGGCCAAGCGATCACCATCGTAGGGGATGGTGGTGGTGATCACACGGGTGGCGTAATCAGAGCGTAGGTCGTCGTTGCCCAGGAACAGCCATCCGTAAGATGGTCGATATTGAAGGGAAGGCGTTTGGTTTGGGAGGCTGCCACCAAGGAACCGGTTGAAGGACACACCATCCTTGATTCCCGTTAGTGTCTTGTCGAGGGCAGAATAGTCTTGGCCTGTGAAGACAATGGTCTGATTTTTCTGTAACTCAACCATGAACATTACGTTCCACGCAGAATGCGAGACATCCTCGAACAAGGTGTCCTGGGTTGGTTTTCGCTCTGGTGTGTTCACGGACACTCCAGAACTGATGGTCCAACCGTCGTAGAAGCGCTGGGGCCAATAGTGCCAGAGGAGTCGACCGTCATCCGATTGAACCATTTCGGACTTGAACAGTTTGGCTAAGTCCAGTGCCCGGTCCAGATATTTCTGGTCTCCAGTGGCTGTGTGTAACTCCAAGAGAGCCAGTCCGAATGCGTTCTGTTGGTTGAAAGGCAGTGTCACGCCGTCCCAGATGTAGGCGATTCCCGGGGTGAAGCGGTAACCCTGCCCCTGAATCCAATCACTCTCGTTACGGTCCCAAATCGTCTTGGCAATCTCCAATAGTCGGCGCCCTGACTGATCGTCAAGAAGACCGGCATTATAAGCTTTGAGGAGGGGATACAATACACATGCATCATTGACCAACAACGACAATTCGGTATGTTGGTCCAGGGAGTATTTCGTGGTGGGCCACCCGTAGTCCTTAGCATTTGAAATCATCTTCGCTGCAGCATGTGTGATCAAGGCTTTAAGAGTGGCCTGAGACAGTCCTGGGATTCCCCCATGTTGCCAGGCATCGAGCATTCCCAATAGTCGATACGAAGCATAATACGACAGCCGACCTGCGGCGTTGTTAGCAGACGAATAGCTCAACAGTGGGTCGTCAGAGTCAATATCGCGTTGAATCAGCTGTTTGAGGGAGTCGTCACTCGACAAACCTTTTAGTGTGATCAATTGTTCGTCAATCCCGTAAACCGCATTGTCCTGCAGCCTCACTAAGGCCTTGGAATCGGTGTGGTAATCATATATTGCCATGTGATTGGTGGCGCTATCCAGACCTTCGAGCACAACACGATTATCGGATCGCACTGTGATCCGATCAATCAGCAGTGGGCACGAAACAGTGTCGTACTGTCGGCTTGATCGATTAATGACCATCAGTTGCCACTTGTCTGCGCTGGCTAATTGTTGTCCCACGTACAGTGTGTCTTGGTCGTAGGCAAGACCTTTGTAAAGGCCCTGAGGTAGGTCGAGTGCCTCACCGTCGATGACCACAGTTGATGAAGAGTCACTGTTCATTTGAGCCCACGCAACTGATCCCGTGTCATCGATAACTGGATCGAATTCGACAGTGTCCGTCTTTGTCAACTGCTCAGGAGCACAGTTACCGGAGGCAGCCATTCGAAAAAGATCGACTCTCCCAGTGATCGCAGATACGGTCGAGTATGCGACCCATCTGGAGTCGGAAGATGTCGATAGTGTGAGGACATTGGCAACGGGACATGTGCCGAAAACGAGGAGGGCGTCTTTGTTCGCATCGTAGGGATACCCGAAAAAATATGCTCCACTGGATTGTCCGGTGGATGGGCTAACAATAGGTGCACTTGTGCAACTCATGAGTACTATAACAACTAACATTGTCAACACTGCAAGTCCAATGTGCCCTGGAGCCACAGTTCGTCGAGTAAATCGCTTCATCGGATTGATCTGTGGGTTGGCTGTCACCAGTGGGTTCCATTCTCGCTTGATCGGGATGAGGACACGAGGAGGGGGAACCGTCATGAATGGATCTTAGCCACTCATCGAATAATTAGGCGCGTTTTTCTCGGACGATGGACCGAGATTATCGTGTCACCGAGGCGTCAACTTGCGCCTGAACTGCTTGGCATAGGGAGCAAACAGGGTGTATGGGGCGCTCATCCGAAGTCTGAGAGTGAGGGTTTTCTGTCCTGGGTTGAATGGCAATGATGCCAGTTCAGGGGCCAACTTCGTCAGGATTCGCCGATGCACGATGTTGTCCCGTCTCAATCGGGCTGGGATCTGCATCAAATCTTCTATCACGTCAATGCAATTGAAGATACTCAAAGTGGCGACTCCCGTTGCGGCATAGATTGCGCTCGTCTGGGCTCCCCATCGACCACATGAACTTTCTACACCAAACAGATCAAAGATTTCGTTGTGACAACCATTGTCCCGAATATCCTGCACCCATGCAGAGACAATGTCCGTTAGAATCCGGGAGCCTCCGTTGTACCGCTCGACGAAGAGCCGGGTCGTGGCTAACTGAGGGGGCAAGGTGTAGCCGATGACCGCTTTGGCGACGTACTGCAGGATGTTTCCATCGATCAGCGTCTTGCCTCGCAGAGTAGAGTTGAGAGTGTAGGCGAGATTAATCGTGGACTGACTGTGATACTGACCGACGATCTCCCTCACGCTGTTGACGTACTGGGTCGGTGCGGTGAGGTCGTCAATCGAGATGTGGCTCAATCCAGTCAATTCGCAGAGTTTTGGGGGGATATAGTAGTCGCCCGTCTGATCCGTGAAGCCTGGGTGGCGAAAGGTGTAGCAGGCCAGATTGGGAACATAGAGTTTCAGAATGGCGAGGTTTGCCCGACTATCGGTGCCGCTAGATAGGGGACACACAATGTCAGCGTGTTTTGCATACTCTCTCGTGATCCTCTCCACCCGCTCAATACACCGATCAATAAGGTTGCCAATCTCAAGTGGTTGTCTCCTGCCATGCCTCAAGGATGTGTCGCGGGTAGGAAAGAAGCGGGTGACAGCGCAGGCTGTGGCATTGAGATAGTGATTGGGCAAGAGTGCTCGAATGTTGTCGCAGACAGTGACATCATTGGGAAGAGGCCGTGCGTAGCCGATGCGTTCGCGCAGGGCCACCACATCGTTCGACACGTCGTAGCCCCGGTGTTTGCGGATCAGTTCGTCGCTGGATGATAGACAGACTGGGGATTTCACATCATAGAACACCGAAAGAGACCCTGTCGCGTCGCCGAGGACATGAGTCGTCTCGCCGTCACAATAGATGATGGCGAACCTCCCAGCCAACCGCTTGGTAGCCCGAACGATTCCGTGAACTCCACCCGCATTTTTGCTCACAAGGTACTGAGGAATCTCCTCGCGCGAAATCTCTGCATGAGAATCTACGCACAAGCCGATGACACACACCGATTCGTGATCTGTGGAAGCGGAAAGTACGACAGTGCCCTCAGTGTGGCTGACTATCAAGCCAGAATGCACCAGTTCACACTTGAGTCTCAGGCCAGGATAGGGATCTGTCGCCACGAAATACGTGAAGACCGCATCATCAAGGGAACAATGGGGTTCCATCGCTGGCCTCCTGTGCACGTCTGCTAATTCTGATCGATGCTCTCAGGGGACACGATATCGTGCAGTGTGCACCCCACAGATTCATCGACAATCGAGCACTCTATCACGACAGGGCGTGGGCTCGGAGACTGTCGTCAGTGGCACACGGTAGTCATCAACCGTTATGATGACGACCATGCATCGTCGTCAGTGGCAGTATTCGGGGATGCAATCTCGTCAAGTGTCGCGACGATCCGTGGTAAACGCGACACATCAGATAGTCGTCCTGCAAGGATGGTGGTGAATTGGCGCATTTCGGTGCAGGTCGAGTCGTGAAAGGTGTGGCGGCGATCGCGAGTGGAGCAGTTCTTAGCCAGGTGATTATTGCGATCTCCACTATTTTCCTGGCTCGCTTGTATCCGCCAAGTGCCTACGGAAACTACACTGTCATTGTGTCCTTGGTTGCTGCGGTTGCGCCTTCAGTCACACTCAAATTTGACGCTGGAATCATCATCCCGCGAGAGCAGGACACTGCCCGTCGATTATTCCGTCTGTCCCTCACCAGCGCACTAATCGGAGCGCTCTTGGCGAGTGCGGTCGTGGCCTTTCTGTGGTGGACTCGCACCGTTCCGACTCTTACATCAATACCCTTGGCTCCCCTGTGGGTGGGCCTTATGATTCTGTTATCGGCAGCCTTTCTCACCCTGACACAGGGAGCTTTGAGGGAGAGTAGTTATGGAGTGGTCGCACGACGAACGCCGATTCAGTCTTTAGGCACAACATTATCCCAGTTAATACTATCGGTGGTTACTCGATCAGGTGTCGGGCTCCTGCTTGGAAATGTCATCGGAAGTTCGATGGGTTTTGTCCCGCTCGTCAAGGCTACCAAGGACCTTCGAGTACGTCCTCAAACGAGTACATACCGAGCCGTGGCGAGGGAGTTCCGGCGTCTGCCTGCGATCATGGCCCCGTCGGGGATTATCGGTGACCTGAGTAATCAATTGCCAACACTGATTGTAGGCACATGGTTTGGCTCGGTGGCGGTCGGTCAAATGGGAATGGCACAACGCATTGTCTCTATTCCGATTATAACTATTGGTGGCGCCATCGGTCAGGTCTTTGCCGCGGAGTTCGCGAGCAGGTTTCGGCAGGGTTCCGCTGGTCTGAATAGGTACTACCTGAGAGCATCCGCCATACTCGCTGGAGTGGCTGGCCTCATTCTCATCGTCTTTATTTCGCTCTCCCGTCAACTCTTCCCGTTGATCCTGGGGCCCAACTGGATCGTCGCCGGACAGCTAGCCCAAGTTCTCTGCGTTGGTTCGGCAGCTGCGATCATCGGTTCCACCGTTAGCCCGGTTTTCACGATCCTGCAATCCAGATCGTGGATAGTGGTCTCTGTCATTCGGATGGTTCTCACTTTGGGATCAGCATTCATTGCCCACGGTATCGGTCTGAGTTTAGTGGCTACCTGTGGGGCGTTCGTCGTGGCTCAAGCCGTTCATTACTCTATTGTGTGGGTTGTCGGTTGGAGACTGACGAGTCGCCCAGTCCCGTAAACGCCCCCTGATGAGACATCGGAATGCTGAGCCAATGCTTTGATGACATCTTGGGCTGCATGACCGTCTCCGTAGGGAGTGGCGTCAGTGGGAGGTGGAATTGGTCTCATCACTGCTTTCGGAATGGTTCCGGGGTCGTGCGCGAGCACGTTCCAGCCGCAATCCACAGTCTCGGACCACTCAGTCTCGGTCCGAACAGTGGTGCAGGGCACACGCAACAAGAATGCTTCCTTCTGTAATCCGCCTGAGTCGGTCACCACTCCTGCGCTGGATAGGACAGCAGCCACGAGATCGGGGTATGCCAGCGCAGGGTGCTCATGGAGATTCCCGCGACCGATCTTCATGCCCCAAGCTGTCGCTTTTACGGCGAGTCGCGGGTGGACCAAGAGAACCGACGGCTTATCCAATGAACCCAGTGCATCCAAAATGGCCGATAACCTTGCCGGATCGTCGGTGTTATCTGCCCGATGAATTGTAGCAACGTAGTAGTTGTCTTTTGACAAACCGAGAGATTGCTTTGCCCGGCTGACGTGCCCGATGACCTTGTCACGGACGTCTAAAAGTACGTCGACCATCACATCACCAACGATTACCGTACTCGACTCCAGTCCCTCGGCCTTGAGGTTCTGGGCTGCGAGGCTGGTTGGAGCCAGCAAAAGGTCTGCGACGTGATCGACAACCACCCTATTGTGCTCTTCTGGCATGCGACGATTGAAGCTCCTGAGGCCGGCCTCCAAATGCGCCACTGGGAGATGCATCTTCACTGCGCTGAGCGCTGCGGCCAGCGTCGAATTCGTGTCACCATAAACCAGGACCCAATTAGGAGAATAGTCCTCCAAGACTGGATCAAGTGCAGCGAGCATCTGACCGGTTTGCACCCCGTGACTACCACTGCCAACATTGAGGTTGACATCGGGTGTAGGGATACCGAGATCACAAAAAAACGTATCGGATAACATTGGGTCATAGTGCTGACCTGTGTGGACGATGACATGTTCAACCCCGGCGTCACGAGCCGCCTTGGCGATAGGAGCGAGTTTCACAAACTGGGGTCTCGCTCCAACTACACTGACAATCCTCATCTGTTCCTCGTTTTCGTCGGATTCGTTTCTTGGCTTATGACCAGTCACCTACTTCGTGCCGTGATTGTAGCATCGCGAACGACAAGGTGCTCGACGGATCTGCTCGATTTTTTGGATGGTCACGATCAATTCCCCGGGCTTGAAGATTCAGATGCGAGGTTGGCTTTTCCAAGGGGATGGTGGGGGTGTTGATGCGGTTGATGTTTCCTCGCGATCATTTGATACACGTCAAGGAGACATGTCACCTCGTGCTCCCAATTGAACTGGGTGATAGCGAGATGGTGGGCCTTTGTGGCGTGTGTCTCTAGAAGTCGGGCATCCTGGTCGTACGCTGCTACTGCGCGTGCTATCTCCATTGATGACTCTTGATTGACGAAGGTTCCGCATTGGTTGAACAGGGTGCGCCAGAGTGGAAAATTGGACACGATGACTGGCAGTCCAGCTTCTAAGTATTCGAAAACCTTGGTGGGCAAGGCGTCCCGATGCGCGGCGGTGTCTTGAAAGACACACAGTCCTACCCGAGCGTCATCCAGCAAAGCGCGAGCCTCTTGCGGGGGTAGGAGTCCCAAGTACCTGACTCGTGGGTGAGAGATGGTGTTGGAAAGCTCTGTCCTCAAGTTTCCTGAGCCTGGGCCTGCAACCACCAATGTCCAGTCACTAGGCCACAGGGCATGGTGTGTCGCATCGATCATTTGGTGGATGCCTCTGGCATCTGAGAACCCACCAATGTAGATGACAGTCTTCGAGCGCTGGTGAATGGGCGTACTGGATTCGGCAAGTCTTGACAGGGGAGGGTAGTTATGCAGGATAGATACTCTCCTTGTGGGGTAGCGCACTGCGATTGTCTCTGTGGCGGCTATCACATGCGTAGCCAGACCACCAAGGAAGACGATGACTCGGCCTAAAACACTCAATATTGCACGTCTGTGCCAAGGCTGATGAAGCCAGGAAAGGAAGCTCACACGGTAATCCTCATGTGCGTCAAAGATGACCTTCATCCCAAGGATTCGCAGAACCGGGATGGCGAATACAAGCTCGGGATCGTGTAGGTGAACGATGTGAGCATGACGCTTAACACTTTCAAGCACGGCTCGCCCAGGGGCAATCAGCATTCTCCACCGCAGTCGATGACGGGGGACAATGACGAGTTTAACTGGACTAGGACCAGGGACAGCGTGATCAGCGGTGGCCGCGATCAGCGTCACATCGTATCCAGCACATGCCAGTGAAGTGCATTCCCTATAGTGAACACGGTTGTCAGTCCAAGGATGATTCGTAGCAACGTGCAACACTCTCATAGCATTGTTCCATTCCTGCTTTCAGAACTCGGATTCGTGGAATCCTTCGGTGACCCTCGACGATTCGACACGAACTCTTTGATCGAATTCCCAGGTCATGCGGACGAATCCGATGTCGACCGCCTCGTGAGGTCAGCGTATACCCCCAGGAGTTTCGCAGCTTCGCTGTCCCAGGTGCTTTCAGCCGACACGGCCAAGGCCTGAGCAGAATGATGCACAAGGAGATCCGGGTGGGCGTCGTAGGCTGCCACTGCTCGTGCCACTTCAGATGGAGATGACTGGTCAACCAATATCCCACAAGTCTCAAACAGCTGCTTCCACAGCGGAAAATCAGACGCTATGACTGGCAAGCCTGCCTCCAGGTACTCGAAGACCTTGGTGGGCAGGGCATCCCGGTGCGCAGAGGTGTCCTGAAAGAGGCACAATCCCACCTTGGCAGTGTCGAGTAGTGCCCGCGCGTCATCAGGTGGCAATCGGCCGAGGTATTCGACACGGGGGTTTGTTTGTGTGTCTTCCAAGCGAGTCCTGAGTTGATCGGATATCGGGCCTGCCAAGATAAGTTTCCATTCGAACGGCCATGATTCCTCCTTTGTGGCATCGATCATCTGGCTGAAGCCTCGCCCCTCGGTTATTCCTCCGAGATACACCACTCTGTTTTCCCGTTCTACTAGGGGAGTGACAGATTTTACCCGTGGCAGAGCCGGAGGATAGTTGTGAACAACAGTGACTTTGCCTTGCGGATATCGCTCCGCGATCTTCTCCGTTGCCGTGATGACGTGGGATGCCGATCGAGTCAACCCAACAATGAGGCGACCGACATACGAGGTGATCCGGCGTAGCCTGGGGTTTATATATGACTTGTCCAAGAGTTGGGAGGGAAGATCCTCGTGGGCATCATAGATGACGTGTTTCCCAGCTATGCGAAGGAGCGGTATTGCCCATGACAACTCTGGATCATGTAAGTGAACAATGTGGGGGTGAGATCGCAGCGCCATGCCAATCGCAGCCCACGAGCCAAAAACCATTCGCGTCAACCGTGAGTTCCTACCCTTGTACGCCCGGACTGACACAGCAGGACGGATACCAACCATGTCTGTTTCGACAGCCACGAGCGTCACCTCATATCCGGCTTGGGCTAATGACTGGCATTCACGAAAGTGGATTCTATTATCAGACCATGGATGAACAGAACTGACGTGGGCGATACGAACATGACGCCTGGTCACCTGTTGGGGTACCAGAGCGACTTTGGTTGTGTTGTTTCTTGACAATGAAGTCGTCTTGGAGTCACCCATAGTGGTTCTCCCTCCAATCGACGTGAAGACCGATCATTTCTTCCTCGAATGGACAGCATCAGGATGCAAGCTAACCCTCTCGTGGACAACCGAATGGTTGGGGTGAGATGCGATTCCACTGAGCCAGTTGTAGGAAGAATGATTCTCAGTATTTGGGGATGATATTCCCGGCGAAGGATTCAGTGCTGAACGCACTCCGAGTGGCATCATCGCCAGGGCAAACGGAATCGCAATAAGTCCATTGGTAATGAGAGATGTTTGTATGGCGGCATTGCTGAGGGTAATAGTTGGATAGAGGCATAGAGGGAGTAAATAGGACATCGGTAGGCCGACTGACGCCCGATCCAAGAACCGAAGGAACAGACCTATGACCGCTCCCACGATAAAGACGCCCAAGACGCCAAAGTCCGCGAATCCGGCAGCGAAAGAATTTGCGTTCATAGACACAGTTTGTCCGATTAAATAATCAGAGACCTGATAAGCGGGCGGAAGCGACGGTTGGAGGCCGAAGACGCGACGAATAATCCCACCCAAGTAGTTCAGTTCATGAGTAGAGAAATACTCAAAATATGCGCCTGACAGTGTTGATGGCGCCAGAACCAAGCGTCGCACAAAGTACGATGTCCATGCGTGCCCATGAGTGATACCGTCAATGATCAGGGCTATAACAGGGACGGCCAGTGCAGCGACGACAACATGGATCGGCCGGGCTTTCGCCCATCTCCCCCAGATGAGCAACACAATGATGATTGGTGCAGAGAACAAGGCCGTCTTCATTCCGGTAGCAGAAAACAGTATGAGTTGGCTGACAACGGCCACGACTAGCAACCAAATCCGCCTCATGTTGTGTCCGCCGATAACCATCATGATCGGATTGATGCAGTTTGATTGCAAACCCACCAACGGCATCACGAGGGGGGACTGGATCACAGCATCCTGGTAATCTCCGCGAACGTCGTAAATGTCTGACAGTTGGGGTAAGTTGAAACTGATCGGTGACACTCGGTTGAGGACGACATGCACAAACACAGTAACCAGACAGAAAATGGCTACTGGCACTGACAGCGTTGATTTTTTCCAGAACAAGGGCTTCGGATCAGACTTGCCTGCAAAGAGGATAGCAATTAGGAAGCCCAGCAAGAGCAATAGGGAGTATGCCATGGCAAGTGGAATCGGAGCGTACACGGTGGTTGGAATGAGACAAATCGCTGGGCCAATCAGGATCACATACAAGAACCACAGGGTGACCGAAGACATTCGATTCCAATGAATCGGAAGGAAGCGAATTGGAATCAGAGCAAGACCAAACATTATTAGTTGCGCAGCAGCAGGTATAACCCGAAGTCGCATGCCCATATCAGGAAATCCTGGTTGAATTATATAGACATAACTCTCGTAGAGGACGATTAAGCACATGAGCATAACGACCGCAATGACCGTCCTACTCCTGAATAGTGTGGGTGAAGGGCTTTGTGTGGTGTTGAGGTCATCTAAGTCCCTTGTCTGATGACCACGTATGCTTTGAGTTAGTGTTGACCGCATCTATCACCACCAGAAGTCCAGTATGCACATGACTGGCACACAGCCTTCGTCTGTGCGATCTCGGATACTTTGACTCTGAGAAGATTGGCCTTCACGCCAATTACCATACCGTACCGCCTAGTAGGAATCGATTCTACCTGTCAACTGAGGACATCTCGGATTCGCCAGATTATTGATGACTTCCTCACTGTTCGACAACCAAAGACTTGAGAATGCCAGCGAGTCTCGCAGCCAAATCATGGTATGTGAAATGTTTCAGTACATAGTCTCTGCCCTGTAGGCCCATCTGTATGCGCTTCTCATCACCGGCGGCCAGCATTTCAGTCATTGCCTGGCATAGTCCGGACTCATCCCCTGGCTCAACAGTCAGACCGGCCCCAGCCTCTTCGATTGGACTCAATCCGGAGGGTGCAGCGCAGATGATTGGTCTCGCAGCGAGCATATAGTCGAAGAACTTGTTAGGGCTGATTCCATATCGCAGGACGGGCATGTTGGCAAGACTCGCGACCAAGCAGTCCGCCTCTTGAGCTCTACCCATGACCTGAGACCGTGGAATCCTATCTTCGAATGTGATGGACTCAGAAGAACTCAAGGTCTTGGCAAAATCCATGAGCTTCTTCTTGCGCGGACCATCGCCGATTAGTCGCAAGCTTGCTTTGACGGTCGATGTCTGCTGGGATGCCTTGTCGAATGCACTCAGCAAGGTCTCAAGCCCGTTTCCGTAACCGTGGGAGCCCAGATACATGAATGTGAACGAACCCCGTTTCGGGGTTGTGTGGTCCTCCCTTTCCCAATTGGATGGTGCATCAATACCATTAGGTATGTAAGAACTCAACTTGTCTGGGAAATGCCTATCCGAGAGATAAAGCCCTATGTTCGGCAGCGGCGATACGACCCTGTCTGCCTTCTTGATCAAGGTGTCAGACAGCCGCGCTAGAAGTTTGGCGGGTAACCCTCGCGCACTAAGGGCTCCGAGGTCGACCAGACTCTCGGGCCAGATGTCACGGATTTCGTATACGAAAGGAATCCGATATCGTTTGGCCAGTCTGCTGGCGGCCCACGCGGCTAATGGGTGGACAGTGCTCCCAAGCACAACACTTGGCCTGGGCACGCCTCGTGTGGCTCCTGGTCTGAGCAGGCCAACAGTAAAAGCAATCATGTTAAAAAGGCGAAGCATCTGCTTCCCCCAATAAGCCGGTGTTCTGATCCAGACACATGGTACACCAAGCTCCATTGTCCTTTTTGTGCACGCGAGTGTTCCCATGCGCTGTTCTCCCAAAGGATGCGTGGTGCTTGCTACGAAGAGAACTGGGTACCAGCCGTACTCGGATAGATACTGGGCGAGACCCAAATGACGACCATGACTATGATCCTTTGATGGGATCGTCGAATAGTGGTTGATTATCCAGACGTGATGGTCTTCACTCATACTGGCCCCTCGGATCGCCATCTTCACGCTCAGGTAGGGACATCCCTCGACCGCATTCGCACATCACATTGAGACTTCGTACATGTTCCTGCCAAGAAAAACAACACTTCACCAAACAGTCATCTTACAGCATGACCACCGGGTGCCACCCTGCCCAATAGAACGCTTTCTGTCGTGGTGAAGGAATACTGACGAGCAACGTGCTCGCCATCACTCGTAGCCAGCTAATGTGTGCTCTTCTGAAGTAAGATGTTTTCGCAGTGCAATTCTCCCATCCTTCTTGGTGGACACTCGTAAAAGGAGTCTCAGGAGTGACAATAGCTATTCGTTCAACTGAGCCCGGATATGTACCAAGCCTTTACTTTGGCGAGTCTTATGGTCATCTCACCGCTGTCGAGGCAGGCGGTACCTGGTTCACCGTGACAGATCCGACCGGTGGTTTCCAAGTGCCCTTGATCACTAGGAAAATTGGACAATGGCAAGATGGTGTATCGCCTTACGGGTATTCAGGAGTGTTCGTATCCCCTGGCCTCTCAGATTCACTCCTCAGGAGACATTGGTCGGCGTTCATCGATATGCTTCGATCTGCCGGAATAATTTCGCTCTTCCTGCGGTTCACCCCCTGGGATGCTGTGTCCAGCGACCGAGTGGCTAATTTGCCTTTCGCCACAGTCAGACACTTGTCTGACACGATTCTCGTACCCATCCAGGACTTAGATCAGACGTGGACTCAGATGACAGGGCGTAGCCGAACAGCGATTCGGCAAGCTCGGAAACATGGGCTCACTGCCCAGGTTGTCGCCCTTGACGCGTCCATCAGTCGGCCGGATCACGCTTTTCGGTATCTGTATGACTTGTCTATGCGCCGACTGCATGCTGGTCAGGAGTATTTCTTTTCCGATGACTACTTCCATCGATGCTTCGAGGTACTCGGGGACTGCACACGACTGGCTGTTGTCAAGGATGCGGAAGCCACTATTGTCGCAGCAGCCTTGCTCTTCGTCGATGGCGAAAGGTTGCACTATCATTTGTCTGCGTCTAATCTTGGAGCAGCACATAGGGGTGCCAACAATCTTCTGCTCTGGACTGCCGCTGAGTGGGGAAATCAGAAAGGGTTGAAGTGGTTCCACCTTGGTGGAGGCACTCGTCCGAACGATAGTCTGTTCTCCTTTAAAGCTTCATTCGGTGGACAACGCTGCCACTATCTTGTTGGTACGGTGATAGTTGACTCGGACAGGTATCATGCACTCACCGCCGAGCGCGCCCACAGTCTTGGATGTGAAGTGACTGACCTCCTTGCCACAAAGTACTTTCCTGCATATCGGGTCCCGAGAACGATGATTGAGGGCGTCAACGTCGAGTCCTTCTACTCCTGACACATCTCTCCAACGTAGCATCAGCAGAATGATCTACTTATCCATTGGGGGACTACGTCTTGAGATGGGTCACTTTTATCGGTTGTGGTTATTTGGATCTCACCAAGCACACAACAGCAATATTAAGCCACCTTGTCAACCCAATCCCAAGCGAAAAACACACCCGACATGGTCCGAGTCGCCAAGACCGAGATTTCCATGCTTGTGTCGGTGTCCTTAAGTTCATCTTAGTTTGGCCTGTAGGAGGAATGGTGTTGCCCTGGAGTGGAAGTGAGTCGCTCCGTTTATTGACATGCTGGTATTTTTCTGGTGGAGCGTTTTTACCCTATGACCCTTGTCCCCGTACTTGCCATAAGTCATCGAGTTCGTGAACCAGCCGACATTCAAGACAGTCGTGATGCGAGTTAAAAAATGAGTAGCTTATTTTTGTATGTGGCTTACGCAAGTATGCGCAAGCTGTAAGGGTCCCTTCGGGCCACGTCCTTTTTGGAAGGAGGAGGGGCGAAGCACCTCCCAGTGAGGCGTCGTCCCAACCATTCGTGAATGTCATGACATTTTGATCCAGGTCTCGCACGCGCTTCATCGCAGCGGCGGCAGTTTTCGGGCTAGTCATTGCTGGAGCAGTCCTGAGCCCGACCTCAGCTCAGGGTGCTACGACACACGGTATGGGGGCGCTGGTACCAACAACAACTGTAGCACCAAAGGTAGTATCAAGTTCAAAGGTTGCGGGGTCACCTGCATCGGTTGACTTGTCGTCATGGGCGGTACCCGTCGGAAATCAGGGTCAAATCAGCTCCTGCACGGGTTGGGCGGTTGCTCACGACATGATGGGATGGTACGCGAAAAAGGCCAACCAAGCAGTGCAGTGGTTCGAACCAATGTACTCATATTCGCAAACCAATCAAGGGAAACCGACGCGTGATGGTGGTGCCTATCTCGAAGCTGCGGTTAAACAAGCGATACTGCAAGGCAATGATACTGTGATCCATTATTCTCATGGATCAACGAATTGGCAGGCGCAGCCGACTACCGGTGATCGGACTGCGGCTGCTCAATTCAAGTTGACTGGCTACAAGACCCTTTTCAAGGGGAAAAGCGGCGTTAAATCAATCGCTGAGAGTGTCCTGAAACAAGCACTTGCCAATGGAAGCCCAGTTGCCATCAGTTTCTATGTGAGACCTGGATTTGAGAATCTGAAGTCTAGTTCATATATTGACACGGACACCAAGGGTTCTGTCCTTGGAGCACATGCGGTGCTTGCAGTGGGTTACAACAGCACTGGGCTCCGCATCCAAAACTCTTGGGGCACAGCCTGGGGCCAGAGTGGTTATGGATACCTCTCGTGGTCTGTGGTTGACCAGGACGTGTATGAGGCGTACCAGGCGACGGGTTACAAAGTCACTCCGGCGCCCAAGGCTGGTTCCAATAGTGATCTCAATGGTGATCAGTTGGCCGATATTGTTGGAATTTATTCGAATGACTATCTCTATTCCTACACGAACAATGGCAATCTCACTCCCTTCAATCTTGGCACTAAGGTAAGTCCAGGATGGGGGGCCACCGTCAAGTTCGGGGTCGGTGATGTCACTGGTGACGGTAAGGCGGACATTCTCGCTGTCAAATCCAACGGGGATTTGATGTTGTATCCGAATGCGAGTGGTGCTGGTATCAAGGTCGGTGTTGGGTGGCAACATTTCACTCAGTTTGAGGTTGGTGATGTCACGGGTGATGGATACGCAGACATCGTCGTGGCCCAGTCTGATGGTCAACTGTTTCTGTACCCCAATACCAGAGTCGCCTCTCACCCGTATAGCTCGAAGATAAAGATTGGTGTGGGGTGGCAGAGTTTCACCCATCTTGCCGTTGGTGATGTCACGGGCGATGGTTACGCGGACATCGTCGGAGCACTGCCTGATGGAACTTTGCGTTTGTACACGAATACGAAGTCCGCTACTTCTCCCTACAGTTCGTGGAAGCAGATTGGCGTGGGTTGGAAACCGTACACCAGTATTTGGTTGTCCGACCTCAACGGCGACAGGGTCGCTGACATCATTGCTGTCCTGAATGACGGAACGTTGTGGTGGTGGAAGAACAATGGGACGGGGACGTCCTACAGCGTCAGAGCACAGATCGGGTTCAAGGGATGGAGTGGTTTCAAGTTTATTGGCTAGGGGGAATATCCCGTAGAATAATTCGTTGGGTCGGTTCCCATTTGCCCATGGGAACCGACCCAACGAGGTTTCATCCAAAGCAGTAATTGTGTCGACACGGGTTGCGATCTGATGATGTCTTCAATTGTGACAGGGGTTCCTTAGGCGAATGACCACGATCCGCTGGAGGGGCACCGAGTGGACTGATTATTTATCTTTTATCAGGAGCAGCGGTCTGACAATAACGAATCAGGAGTCCTTGCCATGGTCTAATCCCGCCCCATGGTTCAAATGAATCAGTGGGAGAAGTGCTGACTAGCTGACATGACAGCGTCGTTCATCGTATAGGCCTCATTGTACGTATCTGGGTTTGTCGCATTCGTGCTGAATGGTACAGTGCTGGACGTGCGTATTGTGGTCGTGGCATTAGGGAAAATTGGTCTCCCACTAGCTGTTCAATTTGCGGACCGCGGTCATGAGGTGATCGGAGTCGATGTCAACCCCACCACGGTCGAGGCTGTCAACGCGGCAAAAGAACCGTTCCCGGGGGAAGCCCATCTCCAAGACAAGCTGAGTGTACTCGTACCGGCTGGAAAACTGCGGGCTACCACTGATTATGCTGAAGCGATCCCTGGTGCTGACGCAGTGGTCGTTGTTGTGCCATTGTTCGTTGACGAGTCCACGTGGGAGCCTGATTTCGGCTGGATGGACTCCGCGACGAGGTCTGTGGGACAACACCTCACCGCGGGGACGCTGATATCGTACGAAACGACTCTTCCTGTGGGAACCTTGCGCAATCGGTGGAAGCCGATGCTTGAGCAGGAATCCGGTTTGCATGAGGGCAGCGACTTCCATCTAGTCTTCTCGCCCGAACGGGTTTTGACCGGGCGTGTCTTTTCCGACTTGCGCCGATATCCCAAACTTATCGGGGCTCTGAGCGAGGAAGGGGCAGTACGGGCGAGGGCCTTCTATGAAGCTGTTCTCCAGTTCGAACCGCGTGCGGACCTGGCCCGGGACAATGGGGTCTGGGATCTCGGATCACCCGAAGCTGCGGAGTTGGCGAAGCTGGCGGAGACCACTTTCCGTGACGTGAACATCGGGCTGGCGAATGAATTCGCGTTGTACGCCGACACGATTGGGGTGGACGCTTATACGGTCATTGATGCTTGCAACTCTCAGCCGTACAGTCACATTCATCGTCCGGGGATTGCCGTGGGCGGGCATTGCATTCCCGTCTATCCGAGGCTGTACCTGTCCACCGACCGCGACGCCGAGATCGTCCGTACGGCACGACTGTTGAACGCGTCCATGCCCGCACGCGTCGTTGGTCGAGTGGCCGAGGTCCTGGGCGACCTGACCGGCTTGCGCGTCGCCGTCCTCGGAGCCGCTTATCGCGGGGGCGTCAAAGAAACCGCCTTCTCGGGGGTATTTCCCACGGTGGAGGCATTGCGGGATTCCGGCGCGATTGCTCTGGTCAACGACCCGATGTACTCTGACGAGGAATTGAGTGCCTTGGGATTGACGGCCTACCACTTCGGCGAGACCGTCGACGCGGCGATCGTCCAGACCGATCACCAGGACTATCGCAGCATCACTCCGGTAGATCTGCCAGGAATACGCCTGTTGTTTGACGGGCGCAACGTGACAGATCCCCAGGCGTGGGTGGGTACCCCCCGTCTCGTCCTGGGATCGGGAGGGGTAATACGATGACTGAGCCCACTGTGAGGATCATGGCTTCCGCTGATGTCGCCGAATCGGCGGTCATCGGTCACGGCTGTTCCATCTGGCACCTCGCCCAGGTGCGCGAAGACGCCCAACTGGGGAAGGACTGCATCATCGGCCGAGGCGCCTACATCGGCACGGGCGTCATCCTGGGTGACAACTGTAAGGTCCAGAACTATGCCTTGGTCTATGAACCCGCCCGGTTGGCGAACGGGGTGTTCATCGGCCCGGCAGTCGTCTTGACGAACGACACTTATCCCAGGGCGATCAATCCCGACGGCACCCAGAAGAGCGCCCACGACTGGGAACCGGTGGGGGTGACCATCGGTGAAGGAGCCTCTGTGGGGGCCCGCGCCGTCTGTGTGGCTCCGGTGACCATCGGAGCCTGGGCTACCGTCGCGGCAGGATCCGTTGTTGTCAAGGATGTACCCGATTATGGGTTGGTCGCTGGTGTGCCCGCCCGGCGGATCGGCTGGGTCGGCAGAGCTGGTGTGCGCCTGATTCCGGGTATTGTGGGAAGTCAGTGGGTATGCCCGGTGACGGCGCAAACGTACGTGGAGACCGACGGAGTCCTCAGAGAGGTGACGCAGTGAACGACTTTATTCCCCCCGCAAAACCGATCATCAGCGCTGAAGAGAGGGCTGCTGTGGACCATGTCCTCGCCAGTGGGATGTTGGCCCAGGGGTCTGAGGTGGCCGCCTTCGAGCAAGAGTTCTCCGACCACTTCGTTTCGGGACGTCCTGTTGTGGCCGTCAATTCGGGCACATCGGGTCTTCACCTGGGTCTTCTCGCTGCTGGTATCGGGCCGGGCGACGAGGTCATCGTGCCGTCGTTCACCTTCGCCGCCACTGCAAATGCCGTGGCTCTGACTGGAGCGAAGCCAGTGTTCGTCGACATTGAGCCGGAGACGTACTGCCTGGATCCAGTTGAGGTCGAAGCGGCGATCACCTCATCCACGCGTGGGATCATGCCCGTTCACCTTTATGGCCATCCGGCCCGGATGGATGAGTTGCAGGCCATCTCCGACCGCCACGCCATTCCACTGTTCGAGGATGCGGCCCAAGCCCACGGCGCGTCTTTGCATGGCCGTGAGGTGGGGACCTTCGGCACCTTCGCCATGTTTAGCCTCTACCCGACCAAGAACATGACATCGGGGGAGGGGGGCATGGTTTCCGTTGACAGCCCTGATATGGCTCGTACACTGCGGCTCTTGCGCAACCAGGGGATGGAGAAGCAGTACGCCAACGAAATCGTGGGCTTCAATGCCCGGATGACCGATGTCCATGCGGCGATCGGGCGAGTCCAACTCACCAAGGTCGACGCCTGGACCGCTACTCGCCAGGCCAATGCGGCTTTCTTCGACGCAAACCTGGAATCAGTGGTCATCCCCACTGTCGCCGCTGGAGCGGTCCATGTGTATCACCAGTACACCATCCGGGTCTTGGACGACCGGGATGGTTTCGTCAAGGCGTTGCGGGAAGAATACGGTGTGGGCAGCGGCGTCTACTATCCCATCCCGTGCCATCGATTGGCTTCATTGGTCCAGTACGCGCCTGACAGTGACTTGGCCGAAACAGACAAGGCCGCGCGTGAAGTGATGTCTTTGCCCGTTCACCCGTCCCTGAGCCAGTCCGATCTGGCCAGAATCGTGAATGCAGTGAACACTGTGGCGAAGGCTGGTGCATGATGACGCAACTGAGGGCCGGTTTGGTCGGAGTCGGAATGATGGGGCGTCATCACGCCCGCATCCTCAGAGATCTCGAGGGAGTAGATTTGGTCGCCGTGGTGGATCCCGCGGGGGACCGGCACGGCGTCGCGGGAGACTGCCCGATTCTGCCGGATGTCGATGATCTGATCCGTCATGGTATCGACCTGGCGATCGTCGCGGTGCCGACCCGATATCACGAGGATGCGGCCCTGAAGTTGGCTGCGGCAGGGGTCCACACCATGGTGGAAAAACCCATCTCCCATTCGGTTGAGGCCGGGGTAGGCATGGCCAAGGCTTTCGACGCGGCCGGGATCGTGGGCGCGGTGGGCCACATTGAGCGGTACAACGCGTCCCTCCAAGAGATGCGCCGACGTATCGCAGAGGGGCAACTGGGCGAGATCTTCCAAATCACCACCCGTCGGCAAGGGCCTTTCCCGGGCCGGATCGTCGATGTCGGAGTGGGAAGGGACTTGGCCAGTCACGACATCGATTCAACGTCATGGGTGGCTCATTCTCCGTACGTGTCCGTCGGCGCGAGGGTTGCCTACCGTACTGGGAACACCCACGAGGACATGCTGCTGATCACCGGAACACTCGGCAACGGCGTGATCGTCAACCATGTCGTCAACTGGCTGTCCCCGATGAAAGAGAGGGTCACGATCGTTGCTGGCGACCGGGGCATGTTTGTTGCGGATACTCTGACCGCAGACCTGCTTTACTATTCCAATGGAACTGTTCCCACTCAGTGGGACACTGTGTCGGCTTTTCGCGGTGTGTCCGAGGGTGACGTCATCCGGTACGCGTTCCCCAAGCGCGAGCCGCTCCGGGTCGAACTCGAAGCCTTCCGGGACGCAGTCCTGGGCCGGTCCACCACCGTTGTGACCATGGCCGAGGGAGTGCGTACTCTGCGCGTCGTCGAGGCGGCGCTGGAGTCAGCCAATTCTGAGAGATTCGTGTCTTGCTGAGAGAAGCTCATGGGTGCAGGGTCCCATCCTCGATGACCGGTCGGTGAGCGTGCTGTGAAAAGAGTGGTGTCTTCACACCTTCCACAGCCGTGACGTGGGATCCGCCACAGCCTGGTCCAGCACGGCCAGCGCGGAACCGGTAGCTCCAGCGTGTGGCCCGGTCGTTGAGGCAGAGATCTGAAACTCTTCACTGACCAGGCGAGATGCCAGGACTCTGGACCGGATCTGGACCATCAGACCCGGGCGCAGGAGGTCCGCCAGGGGTGCGAAATTCCCACCTAGGACAATCCTGTTGACGTCGACGATGTTGATGCAATTGGCCAGGGCGATACCAAGAGATTCCGAGACCTGCTCGATGGCGGCGATGGCGGTGGGGTCCTCGCGCTGGCAGGCTTCCACCAGAAGGTGAACGCAGCCATCGGGCTCCAGCCCCGCAGCAGCCATGAAAGCCCGCTTGCCTGCGTACGTCTCCAGGCAACCCGTGGCGCCGCACGCGCACACCGGCCCGTGCGGATCGACGACAAGATGCCCGATCTCCCCGGCCCAGCCGTGCAGTCCGGAGAAGACGTGCCCGTCGACCACGATGGCCGCGCCAATTCCGATCTCGCCCGACACATAGATGAAGGATGTGTCCCGGTGCTTGTTGATCTCCGTACGGGCGGCGAGATTGGCCTCGTTCTCGACTCGCAGATCGTCGGTGAGCAGGGAACGCACAGCACTGAGGACCCCGGGATTGGCTTCGTCGCCCAACTCCTGGCTCAGGGCATCAAGAGCTGTTTCCATTCCCTGGGGTACGTCGACATCCCGCCAGCCCAGGTTGGGCGCGAGGCGCAGGGGACCGTACGGGTGATCGGCGATTCCGGGCAGGGCCAGACACGCTCCGATCAGGCGGACTGAATCGTTCATCAGACGTAGCACCACGTCGTACACCTGTCTGACAAGGACTAAGAACGCGACATCAGGTTCCGTGTGGGGCAGATTCCTGGTCTCGAAGGATTCCGCCAACACGGCGCCTGTCAGGTCCAGGGCCCGGATTCCCAAGAAATCAACGTTGATCTCCATCCCGAGAGAAGCGACGGTGCCCTCGGCGACCACCAGCGGCACCGCCGGGCGGCCCACTCGGTGTGGAGTGACCGGATCGAGTTCGGACAGCAGGCCCGCTGTACGCAAGTCAGTGACCAGGGAGGACACGGTGGCTTTCGTCAGGCCTGTCATCTCTGCCAGGTCGGCTCGTGAGCGTGGGCTCTCGGCTGGCGCCGAGGCGATCAGGGAGAAAACCAGGCAAAGATTGTGATCGCGCAAGGATCGCTGCCCGGCTCGTACCATTGTTTGCGTTGACGCCAGGCGTGGGTGGCGTGGAGGTCTTGTCACGGCGTGGTCTTTCGGTAGTGGCAAGGGGGGGTGTGCGCTGAGTGCATTGATGACATCAATACTGTCACGTTTTCTCAGGTTGTTGGTGGAACGACTGTGGTGTGAACACTCTTCGCTCACATCTTCTTGCTTGTACGGCCCTGGTGGGGAAGTGTCCTGGGTCGGACATCCATGCCCTTGTCGATGTAGGCAGTACGACATTGGGCACCGACATCACATCACCTCCGCAGGTCGTGTCACAGGTCTTCACATCTGACAACGTATCTTAGTATTGGTGATTCCGCGTGGGAATCCCTGATCCCCACTTATGATCGGACCGCGGTCGTGGTGACTGCATGACTAACCTCACGCTCGCGACACGACCACGCTGTGAATACAGGTTGCAGTTTCACCCCAAGAGTAATATGTTTATCCATAGAACTAATAGGAGACCAGGACGTCTCCTGACACACGCCCCAAGGAGGCAGCCCATGTCCATCCCAACACCCACTCGCGACGATCACTTTTCTTTCGGCATGTGGACCGTCAACTGGCCGGCCGGTGACCAGTTCGGTTCTGCCACGCGTCAGATGATGGACCCGGTTTACATCGTGCACAAACTAGCTGAGATCGGCGCGTGGGGGATCACCTTCCATGACGATGACCTCGTTCCGTTTGGCACCCCCGATGCCGAGCGCGAAACAATCATCGCGTCCTTCAAGCGGGCCTTGGACTCCACCGGCATCGTCTGCGAGATGGTCACGACCAACACCTTCTCCCATCCGGTCTTCAAAGACGGCGCCTTCACCTCCAACGACAGGGCCGTACGCCGTTATGGCCTGAGGAAGGTCCTGCGCAACGTCGACCTGGCGGCTGAGTTGGGTGCCACCACCTTCGTCATGTGGGGTGGTCGTGAGGGCGCCGAGTACGACACTTCCAAGGACTACAAGGCCGCGCTCGACCGCTACGCCGAAGGCATCGACACGGTCGCCGGTTACATCAAATCCCAGGGGTACGACATCCGCATCGGCCTGGAGCCCAAGCCCAACGAGCCGCGCGGCGACATCCTG
>WREX01000002.1 GCA_009779115.1 Propionibacteriaceae bacterium | reverse complement strand
TCGCCACGACCTCAGCGGTCGATGCCGGCATGACAACCACGTCGGGAAGCAAATCCTTCCACAAGTGCACGCCCATGGGGGCCGCACTGAATGTTCGGATTGCCCTTTGGTGGTAGTCAGTCATGACGTACTCGTCACCCAGTGCGCGTTTCAACTCGCCAATTATTTCACTGAGGTCGGAGGAGGTGGTCACTGTCATAGAGAGCCTCCTTGCTATGTGGACTGGCCGGTGCCCAACCGATCAGCCGATCACGGGCCCGCGCTCCAAGCCAATTAAACTCTCCACATTCAAGCGAACTTAGGTTCATCTGTCAACATGATGTCCATTGTCTCGTCAAGAAATACACAATACTGCCCGTATCGGCGAAAATGTCGACCCTCGATTCCGAGATTCGCTTGGAATCACCCGGGACGCTGACTCGTTCCCCGTACCTGCCCAAGCTCATGTATATATCAGTCATCACCAGGTTCGCACAACGATAGTATTCGGGGTACGAGGCTGTTGACTTGGTCTTATACGAAGCCCGAGAGGAGATCAGTATCGGGAATCGCTGGACTGATACTCCGCCGAATAGCAAAAATCAGAAATGATCCTAGCTGTTATGGTGGTGCGGGTTCGGGGACGCCTGTGGTGTGATGGGTGGTGATGATGTGGTGGGTACCGGTGTGGTCGACTTGGATGGTTTGTCCGGTGGGGGTGCGCCAGATGTAGACCCCGGGGGTGGGTTGGTCGAGTTGCCATCCGGCCACGGTCTTGATCCGGTGGGCTCGCCGGGACACCGGACCGAGGTTCGAGGGGTTGGTTTGCCCAGGTTGGCCCACCTGGAAAGCAATCGTGTGGTCTAGATCCAGATTTCGGGATTCGATAGACGACCATGGAAAAACGTCGTACGGGTTTCTCAACACGACCTGGTGGCGTAGCCGGGCGGGGACTTCGTACTGGTCGACACTGAACGAGGTGGAATCGACATGAATGGCCGGTGTGACACGAACATGAGTCCCGCTAGTGAGTTGAGCCACCTGGCTGGTCAGGATCGGGCCGAGAGCCTCCACACGAGCAACCGGACTGATCCCGGAGACCGGGCAGATCCCCGCAGTGGGACTAGTCGGCTTGGTAGGGCTGGTGGGGACGGCGAACAGGTGGACATACACCTGGGTCCGGGGAGTGAACCCAGCCACCATGGTCCCTGCAGTGTCCTTGATAGCCTGATAGTCCTCATCGGTGGTGGGAATGGAGTCCATACCACGGGTAGTGGGGATCCCGATCATCTGGACCACCGCAGCAGGGTTGGCGAGCATCCCCAACGCCCGAGCACGGCGATGATCCACGGTCGTGGCATCCCCACGAGCGGCTAACCGGTCGGCCACCAGTTGGATCATCGCATCAAGATAGATTGCGTCTTGCCGGTCGACTCTGGCTGATACCCATCCGGTCAACGGGTCCTTCTCGTCTGCTCCGGTGAGGACACACCGGTGCGCTTTGGCCTGGTGAATGCGCTCGGCCCGGTCAGGGTCCACGATGAGCACTGCTGCGGTGACAGCCCGGGTCAACCGGGGCATCCCCACTGCCCCCAAACATGGTGCAATCTCAACATCGACGACAGCCCGGTCAGCCCCCATGACACCTTGACAGGCTTGCGCGACCTTGCGTGCCTGCCACAACGGTGCCTGCGCATCGACAACTTTCGCCCAACACTGCGGCATGTCTCGAGCCAAAGTAGCCACGTCACAGGCGAGGTAGTGGGCCGCGCCGGCAGAGGAGGAGTTCGCCACCGCGAGTTCGCTGATCATGTCTTCCCCGTACGCGCGTCCGTCGATGTGTTCGACACGGTAGGTGTCGAACCTGTCCGGCTCGGGCTGGTCGACTGGCCAGGTGTACGCGTCGATGGCGTGGGCGAGCAGCCGTGCGGCTTCGGCTTCCATGAGGTCGATCATCCGACGACAGGCAGCATAGTCAGCCATCGCAGTCCTCGCCTGCACCAACCACTCACCATTATCGAACATACGTTCGAGCATACATACGGCCTCCGACATTTTTCCGCCCACCCCAACTCCAGGGCAATCCCGACAACACCCATCCCCAACCGGACAACACCATCGGAGCGGACCTCGAACCCTGACCCCAAGTGTGGATAACGACTCCAACGGGGTTGACGAGGGTGTGGAATAGATAGCAGAACGCGTCCCTACCCGTTAGGACTCACCTATGACCAAGCTGACACGTGCCCTCACCGTCCTGGCCTTGGGCTGCCTCCTGACAGGTTGTACCCCGGCATCCCCGACCACACCAACACCCAACGCAACCCAATCGACTCCCACTGCCACACCCACCCCCGAGTGGACAGACGAGCAACAAGCAGCTATTGATGCGGTCCAGAACTACCTCCAAGTCTGGGCATCCATTGGGCAGAACCTCGACACCGCAGACTGGAACGACATCAATACAGTCGCTGATGATCAGGCAGCCACCGGCACATTCACTCTTTGGCTTGGATGGGAACAAGGTGGTCAGCACCTCGTCGGTGCACCTCAATTCGTGCCTGACTACGTCACGCCAGGAAGTACGGACGACCAGGGCACGAGATACCACGTCCATGGGTGCTACATCATCGCTGATTCCTACCTCGTTGACAACGCAGGAAACCGCATCGCTAATGACGGGTTCGAACGCAGCCCATCACTGTACCTGGTCCTTCATGACACAAAAGGAAAATACTTCGTCATAGAAGACACTGGAGAGGATACGACATGCTAAGAGAGACTGAGGCCAGTCCCGGCTTGGTCTCACCGAATTGTGTACACAATGACTACATGTGTAGGTTCACTGCTCGGCTGATCCTGACTGGCTGTGGGGACGAATACGCGACCACATCTGACCGAACCGGGTCAGTACTGGCTGAGATCCGGATTCCACAGCCAGGGCTCGGCGGTCGTGGAGGCGGCAGAGGACTTCGGCGATGAGGTACATCGACACCATCGGGATCATCAGGGCGAGCATGGTCAGGGCGTCGGTGGTGGGGGTGGCAACGGCGGCGAAGACACCGCACAGGACGACGGCGGGGCCGCGGAATTTGCCGAGGGCGGCACCTGAGATCATGCCCAGGCGGTTGAGGCTGACCAACAGGACGGGTAGTTGGAAGGCCAGACCGAAGATCAGCAACAGTCGCAACTCGAAGCTCATGAACGTACCCACGTCGTTGAGGCTGACGACCGATGGCGGGTTGAAACTGAGCAACATGGCGAAACCGCGCGGGCAAATCCAGTAGCCCAACACCACGCCGATCAGGAACAACGGTACAGCTGCTCCGAGGAATTGGACGGCTGTGTGCCGCTCCCGATATTTCAGAGCCGGTACGATGAACCGCCACAGTTGGAAGAGCCAGATCGGACAGGCGGCAATGAACCCCGCCACGAAGCACACCCGGAAATACAAGGAGAACCCGGCAGTGATGCCCTGGGTGACCATTTCCACCGAATCTCCGGGCCGACTCGCCTCGAAGACCTCCACGGCTTGCCGGATGGGCCACAAGACCACTTGAAGCAGTTGGGCCTCGAAGATCAGACTCAGCGCAGTCGTCACCAGGATGGCAGCCATGGATATAAGAAATCGATAGCGCAACTCGCGCAAATGATCGCCCAGCGACATCGAACCGGCTGGTCCGGGCTTGGGTGGTCGCAACCACGCCAAGCGCGCACCCTTGCTGGGCACGAACAGGCCTTCGCTAACGCAGATCAGCCTGGCCTGGAGGCACGCTATCGGGTGTCTCAGCAGGAGAGGCCGTCCTCATGTCAACTGTGGGGTCCGCTGTTCTCGGCGTGATCTGGGACTGATCCTTGCTAGGTTCGTTGCCTTTGATCTCGTCCTTGAACTCACGGATCGCGCGCCCGGACGCTTTCCCCACTCCGGCGATTTTCGATCCGCCGAAGATGATCACCACGATCACCAAGATGATAAGCAGTTCTTGCCATCCTAGGCCCATGTTCATCCTCCATCCCCACGCGATACTTCACTGTGAATGTTGAGAGTCCTGGTGAGCCCGCCGCTCCAGACAGTATTGATACGAGCCGGGGTTCTCTCGGGTCCCCTCACAGTACGACAACCAAGCGTGGGTACTTTGTGGGACCTTTGAGTGATCCTACCACGCATGTACAGTGGTGGCTGGGAATATTTTTTCCAGTACGCCGCCACGATACACTGGACCAATGACCCCTATGTTCTTGGACATTGGTGCAGGCGAGCTAGTCGTCTTGGTCATTCTTGCCGCCGTTTTGTTGGGCCCGGAGAGAGTGCCCGGATTGGCCAGGAAAGCCGCCAAGATCATCAAGTTCCTGCGCGGGGTGGCCAACAACGCGACCGAACAGATCAAAGCCGAACTGGGGTCGGATTACGCGGACCTCGGCATTGAAGATCTCAAGCCCAAAAACCTCCTACAACAAGTCTTACCAGATGACGTACGAGCGGAGTTGAAGGGGGCACTGCCCGACGATATGAAGTCGGAGATGAAACAACTCTTGCCGAATGACATACAGTCTGAAATGAAAGCACTGCGTGCCGAACTTGAGGGGATGCGTACCGAAGTCGCCCGGATGCACCTCCAGACCGGTGCTCCCCTGAACACTGCTGTGCTGGCAGCGGCAGCAACTCCGGCTGCCATCGCGGCGGCCCCGGCTGCCATCAAAGTAGGCCCCGCAGTAATTGACGTGGCAACAAGTCCCAACGACGTCACCGCGGTTCCTGTCGACGCGGCTCCGACTCCCGACGACGTTACCGCGATTCCTGTCGACGCGGCTCCGACTCCCGACGACGTTACCGCAGTTCCTGTCGACGCGGCTCTGACTCCCGACGAGGCGACCGCGGTTCCCACCGATGCATCCTCGGTTCCTATCCAGGACACTCCGGTCCCGGTTGAGGCGGCTCCGGCAGTCGTCGAGGCAGCAGCCCCCGAGGAAGTGGTTGAGGTTCCTCAGCAACCGACTACTCCCCAGACCGCAGTCTCTGTTTCCGGGAACGACACCGAGAAAGAAGCGCTACGAGCTGAACTCGAAGATGTACGTACGGAAATGGCACGGCTGCAACTACGCACTGGCAGTCCGCTGCATATGCCGGCACTCACACCCGCCGAATCGGCGGCCACCTTGGCAACCCTGGCGTCGAGTGAGGACCTCGAGAAGAGCGCGATGCAAGCCGAACTGGACATCCTGCGCTCCGAGATCGCACGGTTGCAAGTACAAACTAGCGTTGCATCACGCACACCTGAACCAGCAGCGCCATCACTCGCGTGACAACCGGGTTCAACCAAAATCTGTCAGTTGGCCCAGCCTTCTCCGCCCGGGAACTACGCAGCGGGTACGTGACCTGCCAGTTCATCGAACGCGGCCAGTGATTCAGCGACTGACTGGGCGTCGATGACATCCATGGCGAAGCCGTTCTGGACGATGACGAAGTCGCCGATCTGGGCTTCGGGGACGTAGGCCAGGCAGCAGGAGACTCGTTCGCCGGCGTGGTCGACGTGGCCCATGGGCATCGGGCCGGGGGTGATGTCCAGGATCTCAACCGGGAAAGCAATACACATGTCAGGCTCCTTTCACCGCTGTGCTGGCCGACACGGTGTCGACGACCAGGTCCATAGCACCGGCTGGTGCGGACGAGCACGGCAGGCAGGGGTCGGCTTCGTGGATCGCCTCTTCTAGACCGGCCCGTGCTTCGTCACCGGTGGTGTCACCGACGGCGGCACGCAGTAATTCTCCCAGCCACGGCTCATTTTGGGCAGTGGGGGTCAGGATGGTCGCCGCGGCGACACGACTGTTTTCGGTCGTTGAATAGCGGTGGACGAGAAGGCCCCTGGCCCCGTCGACCCAGCCGACTCCTACAGCCGCAGGAAGGTCAGATGACCAGTCTGTTCTCACTGGTCCCTCGTCCAGACCAGGGGTACCCAACAACCAGGCGATCGCCTCGACAGCGTGGACGGTGACGACGGCCCGGGCGCTGGCCGCTCCCCCGCCAGATTGGCGCCACATCTGTTGGAAACTAGCGGCAACTGGCGTCGGCATCACACCGACACGGAGCTGCGCCACAGGTCCGACCCGGTAGGCACCCGAACCGCTTCCGAGAGGTTTCAAGTACGGCCGCGGTGCCGACGAACCGGGTACGGCCTCGGCGACCAACTCATCCCACTGGTCAGCCCGGGCACCGGCGATGACCAGACTTCCGTCGCTTGCCGTCGCCCGCAAGAACTCACCGAACAAATCCACGTATCCGTCGTCGTCGACCAGCGCCACGTCGGCACCGTTGAACAGGTCCGGTAGGGCGACAGCGGACAATTCGCGTTCTGCCAAGCGCTGGGCCACCAGCAGGGTGTCGGCGGCCAGCGCGACGCACAGATCCCGCTGCGAGGCGTCAACCGGAGCGACGACACCACCGGGCACAGCCGTGGACGGGAAATGCCCGGGCGAACCCGCGGCAGTCATGACCGCCTTGGCGAATCTCCGCAGTGCCAGCGCCTCGTCCTGGTGGGTCACGATCAGACTCGTCGCGTGGATGGCGATCACTGAGGCGTAGTGCAGCAACCGGCGTACTGCCACTGCTGTCGGCGGAACCACCGCAGAGCCGGCCAGCGATTCCAGGGCGCGCACTCCGGCCAGATGGTGGGCTGCCGGGCATATCCCGCACAAATGCTCCACCAGTGCCGGAACCTCGACGACCGGACGACCGACCAGCATGGCGTCGACCCGTGGAAGGCCCGACAGGTCGAAACCGACATTTGTGACCTCACCAGACGTGTCCCGGGTCACGACGACCCGCGCGGGGGCCGCATCGACGACCTGGCTCAGGTCAACGTGCTGTATCATGGCCGCAACCCGATCTGGCTGGCTAAGCCCGGATGCACCGATTGCTGGCGTAGCGCAGTAGCCATGAATCGGCGGATTCGGGCTAAACCCGGAAGAAGGAATCCATGCACGAACTGGGATTGTTGCAAGGAGTTGTGACGGTAGTGGAGAAAGCCGCCGCGTCCGCGGGGGCCACCGGCGTAGAGAAGGTCGGACTGAGAGTCGGCACGATCAGTGGTGCGATTCCCGAAGCTCTGGACGGCGCGTGGCCGATCGTCATCGCGGGGACGATCCTGGAAGGCGCCGTGCTGGACATCGAGGTTGTCACGGCTGCCGTGTGGTGTCCCACGTGTGAAGCGAACCAACCCATTGACGAGTTCTTCGCCCTGACCTGCCCCGTGTGCGGAACACCCACCGGCCAGTTGGTTGCCGGGAGAGAATTCGCGGTGACGTACGCCGATCTGACCACGCCGCCCGACCAATGAGCGGACCATCAGGCCATTCCTATCCGGTCGTCTTTGGTGCTGTCAACCAGCCAATCTGTGATCACCTCGACCGCTTTGGCCGTGGCTTCGGGCAGGGCCTGGCTCACCGCAGGTGTCAGCCCGAGTTGCAAATCGACTAATTCCGGCACAATCCCGACGACCAGCACGACGCCCGGTTCACGGCCCAACATCCGCGCCGCTGCGAAAATGTCCAGCAACCCAACTTGATGCGGGGAAAGCTTCGTCGCCAACAGACGCGGGATCTGGTCGCCGCTCAACACCTTGACCTCGCCGGGAGTCTTGCCAGCCACCGCGTCGAGCACCAACAACCGTTGAGCATCCTGGACTTCTGGCAGCAATTCCATGCCACCAGTGCCACCGTCGATGAACGCGATGTCGTCGGGAGTACGCGGCACGGGAGCGCCGTCCCGATCGTACATTTCCTCGGCACAGGCCTTCTCAATGCTGGCGAGCAATTCAAGCCCGGCGCCGTCGTCGCCCATGATGGGATTTCCCACCCCCAACACGGTGATGGGTGATCCCATACTGGCTCCTTGTTGTCTTGGGTCCGGTGACGTCATTCGACCATGGGTGCGTCCACAGGCGTGGACCCGCGCTTCACCCACACTCCGCCGTTGATCATCGCCGAGAGTCCGCCGTGACGCTCCAGGGATTCCGCCCGGAAAACCAGGTAGATGTGCGCGATGACGAACATCCACAGGACGAACATGATGATCACGTGGATCAGACGCATCGCCGGCACACCGATCCAGTGGATGGGTGTGGAGAAGAACGCCCAGAACCAGTACGTCTGGTGATACACGCCGAAGAGCTGGAAGCCGACGATCATCTGGATGACACACGCGACGTACACCGCGGTGTACGCCAACTGCTGCAATGGGTTGTGACCCAGGTACAGCGGCGCTTCTTCCTTGATGAAGATGTAATGCTGGAGAACACGACCGAGGTTGCGGACGTCTTCCTTCTTCTTCAGCGGCCACATGGCGGGCCATCGCAGATATCGGTCACGTGAGGTGAACGCCGACCAAATGCGTGTCAGCGCCACGACAAGCCAGACGAAAGCGGCTGTGAAGTGGATCAACCGGATGTAACCCATCAGGAAGCCGGTCGGAACCCCGTTGTACGCGAAGGGACCGAAGAACGGATCCATGATGAGGAAGCCCGTACAACTGAGAACGAACACAACGATCACGTTCGTCCAGTGCTGGATGCGCAGTGAGGCCGACCAGACGCGGATACGAGCCCACATGGCTGGTCCTGTCTTGACATCGTCCACCGATCCGCGGATGGTCTCCGGACACACTGGGATGAAGCCCAGCATCTTGAACGGGCCGATCGCATCGTTCTCGTCGACAGTGGCGCTGGCCACGGCCAACGGACGCCAACCGCGACGCTCAGCCAAACTGGCATTGCGCTTCAACTCGCTGCGCTTTCCGCGACCGATCTCGACCTTGGACAACACGGTTGCCAAATCCCCGCGCATGACCACGACGTCGCTCGATGTGCCATCGCCTTGAGGATAATCGCGGATCATCGCGAGACTGTGGCGCTTGTCCACACTGGCCGGGTCGAAGTCCTCCTCGGCGACGACCGGGCGATCCAGCGTCGGATAGTCGGTTTTGAGGGCCTTGGCCGTCGCCCGATCCACGGGGTCATGGCTGGAGGGCGGACTGGCCGCGGCCAGCGCCATGATGCGTCCCTCACTCATCGTGCCCAGGCTGAAAGCCGTCCCGACCACAAGAGCCGGAGTCTGCACATCGGAGGGAACCGAAGCGGTTGACGTGGTCATGATGTCGCCACCTGGAGTTCCTGGCCATCAACGTCGAGGACGTGGACGGCGCATGACATGCACGGGTCGAAGGAATGGATGGTCCGCAGCGGCTCCAACGGCTGGGTCGGATCGACCAGGGGATGCTTCCCATCACCTGCCAACGAGACTTCGTACGGTCCCATCTGGCTGTTCTCGTCGCGACCGCCGGTCATCCATGTCGTCGGGACCACACACTGATACTGGGAGATCTCTCCGTTTTCGATCGACACCCAGTGGCTGAGGTTGCCGCGTGCGACTTCGACGAACGCGTAGCCGGAAGCCTTCTTGGGCCACGAGGACGGCTCCCACTTCGAGGGGTCGAACACGGAGATGTCGCCCCCCTGGAGGTTCTTGATGAACAACGGCAAGGTGTCATTGGCCAGCATCTCGGCGGAGGTCAGGCACTCGACAGCCCTGGCCAGTGTGCGGCCCGCAGTCGAGTTCATCTGGTCCAAGGTGATGCCGAGCGTCGCCACGGCGCCGTCGACCAGTTCCTTGGTCCGCGGGTGGTTCTGGGAGTACGCCAACAGCACGCGCGCCAGAGGGCCGACCTGGACGGGCATGCCGTTGTAGCGCGGTGACTTGCACCAAGAGTACTTGCCATCGGTGGCAGAAGCCAGCCATTCGTACGGTGGTGTCGGTCCGGTGTACGCGACTGTCGTCTCGCCCTTGTCGGGTGTCAGCGTCTGAGAACCGCCGGCATAGGACATCCACGACGACCCGATGGACTCGCTGATCAGAGTCGGGTCGAAGGGCTGCGGGTTGGCGAAGTCGTTGTTGACGATCACGCCCGGCTTGACGTCCATCATCGGGGTCGGATAGCGAGGAGTCTGGTTGGGATTGCCACCGAAGGTCGCCCCGGACATCCCGACCGCCATGTAGTTGGGGCTGGACGCGCCGATGTCGAAATACTCCTTGTAGACGCCCACGATGGCCGTGGCGTCGGGCACATAGCAGGTCTGGACGAATTCGAGTGTGTCCTTGACCCACTGCTGGATGTCGGCGAGTTGGACCTGGTTGATCGACGCGGTGTGGTTCGGATCGATCGTGCAAGCCATGCCGCCCACCAGGAAGTTCGGGTGGGGGTTCTTGCCGCCGAACACGGTGTTGATCTTGATCATCGTGCGCTGGAATTCCAGTGCGTCGAGATAGTGGGCCACCGCCATCAGGTTGGCTTCGGGGGGCAGTTTGTACGCCGGATGGCCCCAGTACCCTCCCGTGAAGATGCTGAGCTGGCCGGACGCGATGAGGTTTGCGACTGTGTCGCGCACCGCCGTCATCCGGTCGATGTTGTTGCCCTTCCAGGTCGAACCGATCTGCTCAGCAAAGGCCACCGCCTTGGCCGGGTCAGCGGTCGCAGCGGAAGCGACATCGACCCAGTCGAGGGCGTGCAAATGATAGAAGTGGATGACGTGGTCCTGGACTTCCTGGGACGCGAGCACCATGTCACGGATCAGCAATGCTTGTTGTGGTACATTCGATCCGATGGCGTTCTCGACGGCCGTGATCGATGCGATGGCGTGGACTGTCGTACACACCCCGCAGATACGCTGGGTGAAGGCCCAGGCGTCCCTCGGGTCACGGTGGAGAACGATCGTTTCGATGCCACGGAACTGGGTGGCTTCGCTCCAGGCGTTGGAGATGACTCCAGCGTCGGTTTCCAACTCAATGCGCAGATGGCCCTCGATACGAGTCAGAGGGTCGATAACGACTTGCTGTGCCATGGTTTACTCCGTTTTTTCTGAGTCGGTGGTCGGTGTGGTGTCACTCGCTTCTGGCGCAGCGGGGGGAATCTCCTCGGCCATATCGACGACAGCGGCTATTGCAGATTGCTCTCCTGCGGGAGAGTCTCCGAAGGCCTCCAAGGGTATTTCCTCGTGGTTCTTCCTGGCCGCACTCTTGCGGATGGCGGTGACCCCGGCGTGAACGCCGACGGCGGCGACGGTCAATCCGACCAGCCCCAGGCCGACTTTCTCCGCGGTCGCTTCCACGCCAAGCCCTGGGACCTGGGGCAGTCTGTTATAGAACGGTGTGAACCGGTCGAAGAAGTCCTTCTCGGTGCAACCCAGGCACGGGTGCCCGGCGCCGATCGGCCAACTGGTGTGCCCGTTCCACTGGACGAACGGACAGGGGCTGAACGTGCTCGGCCCCTTGCATCCCATGTCGTACAGACACCATCCGGTGCGCGCCGCCTCGTCGTCGAACGAACGAACGAACTGGCCGGCGTCGAAGTGCGCACGCCTCGGGCAGGAATCATGGATGCGCTGGTCGTAGGCGAACATCGGGCGACCCTCGGCGTCAGTCTTGGGAACGTCGCCATGGGTCAGGTAGTACGCGATCGTGGCCATGATCACTTCCCCGATCGGGGGGCAGCCGGACACGTTGACGACCGGCTTGTTGGTGATGATCTGGTCGACGCCCACCGCTCCAGTCGGATTCGGCCGGGAGGCCTGGACGGAGCCGAACACCGCGCATGCGCCCACGGCGAGGACCGCCACGGCATGCTCAGCCGACTCGCGCAAGACCGCTTCCGCGGACTTCCCGCCGATCGTGCAATAGATGCCGTTGTCCTTGGTCGGGATGGACCCGTTGACCACCAGGATGTGGTCCGACGCATTGGTCTGATCCAAAACCGAGTTCGCGGAGTCACCGGCGGCGGCCATCACGAGTTCGTTGTAGTTGACAGACAGCAGGTTGAGAACCACGTCCTCCACCGTCGTGCCTCCGGACCGCAACGCGGACTCCATGCAGCCGGTGCATTCCTGCAACTGCAACCAGACCACATTCGGCTTGGTCACGCTGCCCAGAGCGTCGGCCACCTGGTCACCAGTCACCGGAGCCCCGGGTGTTGGGTCTGCCAGAGCTCGGGGTAACGAGCCCATCACCGCCGATCCAGCAGCAAACGCTGCCGCAAGACCGCCGCAAAACTTGAGGAAGTCCCGGCGCGACACGCCAGCCCTCTCCAGGTTCTCTGCAAGAGTTGGCTCTTGCCAACCATCCATCGTGTATGTCACGCGAACTCCGCTCCTATGTGGACTCTCAGCCGCCCTGAACGCCGGATCTTAGTCGACCATCCCCCGGGATATTACCGATCTAGGCCGCGCCCGACGATCACAAAGCCACATCGTATCGCATAGATCCAACAGAATCTAGGTTTCTTACCGATGATCTGTCTATACGGGATACACGCATGAACCGACAGTCCTGCACAGTGACCTCACCACGCCTGTTCACAGCTTTTCATCGAGCAGTACGGGCGGCGGTTTCGTACTGCTGCTCCTTCGAGGTTCGACGCCGGGCGGCCAGGAAGTCGACAAGGAACACAGCACCGGCCATCACCATGAAACTGCCCAGCCACAACGCCCACCACGGGATGATCACTCCGCCCACCTTCAGACCACCTGTCGCCGCGCCAACATTCGGCGTGTCACCAATCATCGTCACCCTGATGTCGAACTTCAGCACTGACGACGCTCCCCCGGCGCTCTGACCGCCGGTGGCCGATGACGGGTAGTGGAATCCCACCGTCACAGGAAACGTGTCGCCTTGGCCCAGAAAGAACGTCGAGGAATACGACACATGCTTGTCGTCGGAGGCCAGACGGGCGTCACGCCAGATCATGGCGCCCGAGTCTCCGTTGATGTCCCAGAACAACTGGACATTATCTTCGAGGTCGGTGTTGACGGTGTCTGGCTGATTGGTGGTGGTCACGTTGAGGATGTCCACGGTCACGGTGGCATCGGATGGGCCGCCATTCTTGATCGTCGCCGCGTACGTCTCCTGGTCCCCGGGTACCGCCACGTATGGTGTCGAGACAGGACCTTGAACGATGATTGCTCGTGTGCCATCCCAGTTGAGGATGGTGGTCGACCCGTCCCACACGACGTAGTCAGACGATCGCCCGGCTGCGGGAGAGTCCGCACGAGCGACCGAGGACATCACAGGCACGCTGTGGACCACCATGACGATTGTCATGGCGACTGCGAACCAGACTCTTCTCATGACGTCCTACGCGCCACTCTCGCCTCAATCGCGAACCTGGGTCAGACCCAGATTGATGGCGTTACTCAACTGGACCATTGTCTGTGTGCCAATGGTGAATGAGGTCTTCTCATCGAACATCATCAACACACAAAGCGTGAAATCATTCAACATACTATCTGACCTTGTTTGGATGACCGTCGCATTCTTGGTTTCCTCAGTGATGATCGGGTTCGCCGTTGTCGCGTAGTACACCGAGAAACTCTTGCTGCCTGCTGGTGGAGTGATCGTGGTGACGAGGTTGTTCTCAGCGTCGTACAAGCCATACGTCACATTCATATACATAGCCAATGAGCCGACCAGAGCGGGGTTGATATTACTCGTGTCCGAGGTGTTGACATCCAACCTGGCAAGCAAGTTCTCACCTTGCATGGCGATGGTGAAGGGGATCACGACAGCTAGCTCGTCGCCAGGAACAGTCGTCCACCCAGGAACTTTGGCGGGCTGGTCTAAGTCGGCTTCCTTCAGGATCAGCTTGCCGTCACTCAAGGGGTCGCCAGCCTGGTTGTAGACCTGAAAAGGCAAGGTGTCAGGACGGTTGCTCAGGTCTGCGGAGATATCCCATATCTCTTTCGCTTGAGTGGCGAGGCCCAAGTCACCGGATCGTATCTGAGTACCGCCCAGGTCTGCGATCTGAGACCACAAAGCATAGGTGGATCCGCCCAGGAGCAGGGCTACGCCTGTCCCTGCAGCGATCAGTGCGTTTCTCTTCTTATGCGTCGTGTCACGCATCCTCATTGTCATTTTCTCCTTGATGACGATGGCCCGGATTCTCTCCGCAGTGATGGTGGGCCAGACCCTGGGTTCGCAGACGCGACCCCACAGTGCCAGCCCCCTCGCTACCACCTCAACCCTTGATTCCACTATACCTAGGGCATTCAAGCGCCTCTCGGGTAGGAAATGGCGGTTTGCCCAGGACGAGCTGGCCGTAGTTCGGGGACAATTCCGCTAGTCGAGGACAGCCCTGCGAGGCACCTCGTCAGCCGAGGAGTTGCCAATCGGTCCACCGTCCCCATGAGTTCCTGCGACAGTCTTCGGCTTGCGGAAACTGCTCACGAAGGTCACCACAGCGTACAACAGGACAACGGCGGCCACCCCGTAAAGAACCCAGTTCGTATGCGATCCGAACCATTGTTTGAAGTACCCGACCTTGGGTACGACGTACACCAATTCGCCACGAATCTGTTCGGCTCGTACGGGATTCCACTCATCGACAACGTTATTGTTGTCCCCCTGAGTGATGAAGGCGCGCCCAGACGCACTGGCGGAAATGCCGACAATCCTGTGTGTCACGATCGTCGGGTCGTCCGCGTACGGCAGGAAGACGATGATGTCGCCCACCTGGAGCGAGTCGATCACCTGCGGGTCGACGCCCTTGGTCACCACCACGTCACCGGGCATGATCCCCGGCTCCATCGACCCGGTCAAGACCGTCAGAGAGGTCCCGCCCAGAATCCTCGGCACCACGACCAGCACAATCGCCAAACACAGGAGAACCAGGACGACGAATGTCGTGACCCACGAGAGGATGGCCGATCCCCGTTTTTCAGGGGCCGCTCCCCGTTTTTCCCTTGGGATTCCCCGCTTTTCTGCTGAGGTGCGCTTCATATTTCCATCCATTTCATCAGGAAAACCGTTCGAAGAGGGCGCCATCGGCAGGCGCCAAGCGATGTGGGCCCGGCGTCACTCCCATGACCGGTTGCGCCCAGACCTGGGCTCGCACGTGCGACCCCTCGGTGACAACCCCCTCGCTACCACCTCAATCTTTGATTCCACTATACCTAGGGCGTTCAAGCGCCTTCCGGGCCGCGGAAGTCCCGGCTGGGCGTACGACTTGGCTCCTCACCACCGGGACCACACGTGAAAGACTCGTTTCTTATGACGATGTCGCTCAGTGCGCTGGAGGCACGGTACGCACCTGCGTCAGGTGCAACTGCACCACGTCTTTCAACACGAGCAAGGACTGCACGCCGAGGGGCCCATTTGGGCCCATGACACCGCCGTCTCCAGTTGAAGAATTGAATTTCATCAACACGCAAAGCATGTAAGCAGTCGTATTCGTACGGGGATCTGTCTCAAGGACCTGCGGGTTCGTGGGGTCGCCGATATTCATCGGAGTGGTCGTATGTGTCAAAAAGATGGAGACACTCGTGCTGTTCCCATCTGGAGTCACCTGGGTGAGGAGTTGTTTAGTGCTGCTGTCGTACAAGCCATAACTGACAGTCATGTACTTAGCCAGCGAGCCTGACAGAGCAGGGTCAAGGTCACTCGCGTCCGCGGTGTCGACATCCAACCTGGCGATCAAGTTGTCACCGTCCAAGGTGACGATCACGGGAACCAAGATGGCCAGTTCATCACCGGGTACAACACTCCACCCGGGAGCCTTCAAGCCATAGACAGGGTCTGCCCCATCCACCAACAGTCTCCCGTCGGCCACTTCTGAGCCCTCCTGGTTGAAAATCTTGGTGGCCAGGGGGGGATTCAAGCTACTGAACTTGTCGGGGCGGTAGGTCCTGTCCGGCGAAATATCCCATATCTCATTCGCGCCGACGCCCAGGGCGAAGTTACCAGACCTAATGTTGACGTAGCCCAGGTCTGCGCTCGCAGACCACAGCGCATAGGTCGATCCACCCATCAGCAGGGACGCTCCCGCAACCGCAGCGATCACCGCGTGCCTTTTCTTGTACGTGTTTCTTGTCATCTTGATTCTTTCACTTGGCTTTGACGTGGGAATGGTTTTCAGAACACTGCCGCGAGCGCAGCAATTCTCACCTTCAGAAAGTTCATTGTCATCTTTCTGTGTGTGAGACAGGCCCCCATCCATGCCCACACACTGCTGGGCCAAATCCCTGGGCTCGTCACTACGAACCCCGTGATGGTAATCCCCTCACCATCACCCATACCTTCGGTCCCCACCGTACCTGGCACAATCAAGAACCCTCTGTCCCGGGTAAATCCCCTGCTCACCGGGTGGAGATTCGCAACAGCGGTGAAGGCACCCAGGTGCGCCTCCACTGCAGGACCATTCAGTTTCCCGAACTCGACACCCCAGAAAGCCTTGACTGGCGCCTGGGCAATCCCGCGGAAACAAAGACTCGGTCCAACACCCCACCAGCAACGAGCAGCGTTTCACTCAAGCGTGAGCCTGAAGTACGAGAAGTGGCACATGACCACTCATACCACTTGCCTGAGGGCTGAGGAATATCACAGTAGTGAGGTCCGTGTCTAGCAGGAAACCAGGCGAAAGCCCAGGATGGAGCTACCGTCCTAGCCGCGTACCTGAGTCAGATTCAAGGTCACAGCATCGGCCAAAGTGTACGAGTCGTTGGTGCCACCCAACCAGTCGGACCCATCTTCAACAGAAGGATTCATCACCATCACATTCAGCATCCAAGTCGTTTCACCTGGTGCCATGATGGGCGTCGAAGCACTAGCCTCATTCGTATTTATCGCGACGTTGCTTGTCGAGAAATAGATCGGATCGACAGTCGGTTTCCAATAACCCTCCGGACCAGTATATGGGTACTGAACTACTGGGGTTGAGTTGTCAGGCAGAGTTCCATCTGCGTGACTCACATAAGCCTCAGAAGCCAGGTGGTCCGCTATTGGCGAAACCTCGTTGCCATGAATTAGATTGGACCAATATAATACCGAGATATCCAACTTGGCAATCAAGTTGTCACCTTTCAAATCCATCGTGAACGGGACTTGAAAGGCTAGGTAATCGCCAGGAATAGTCTTCCACCCTGGTATCTGCAGAACGCCATCATCAATCACCAGTAGTCCAGACGTCATCCACCTGGCCATAGGGTAAGGCAGATCAGTGTCATCAGAATGATTAATCTCATCGTTGGAGACATCCCACATTTTAATATGATCTTTGTCGACCCTGAGGTCAATATTGCCGGCCTGAATCTGAGTAGGACCCAAGTCTGCAATCTGTGACCATAACGCATACGCAGACCCGCCCAACAACAACACTGCCCCAGTGACCGCAGCGATCACCACATTTCTCTTCCAATTTGAATTCATTACTACCCTTCTCCTTATCAAAAACATCTGAACTCACCTCAAAAAACATCGACCCAACCCACAGCTCACCAACACGAACCCGAGGGTCGCCACTCCTCCAGAAGACCAACCAGTCACAGCACAAGTCAGGCACGCCCCCCACGAATGAGGCCAGGCGAGCCACTGATCAGAAAACTCGATCTTGTTGCTGCAGCCTCAACGTCACCGACTTGGCCAAGATCAGACTGGTAGCAGTCCCATTGAGCCCCTGGTCCTGAACGGAATCATTAAAAGTCACAAACGCGCATAACACGAAGTCCCGCACACCCGTCGGCGATATGACCGTCGGAGTATACGGATCAGGATGATTCGGGGCAGGATTGGTGGAGTAGGCAACCGCCAGCGAACCCCAACCTTGATACTGGGACTTGAGGACAGGGATGACCTCGCCTGACAAGTCATACAGTCCAAAAGAAATTGACAAAAAGTTTTTCAGTTCAGATCCGCCATCATCATTGAGATATGTTTCACGGGCGGAGGCCGATAATGTAGCGATCATGTTATAACCGTCCAACTTGACTCTGAAAGGCACCTGAATCAAGATCTTGTCACCCGGAACAGTCGTCCAGTCATGATCGAGCACACTTTTCCCATCATCGGCCACAAGCTGACCTGTCGACTCAATCTGACCATTTCCATCGGTACACGGCACCGTCAAAGGATCCTGACGAGACTCCGGACTCAGCTCATCGGAAACATCCCACACCTTTATCGCGCCAGTAATATCAAGAGCCAAATCCCCAGACTCAATCCTGATACCACTTAGGTCCGCATTCACCGACCACAACGCATACGTGGACCCGCCCATCAACATGGCCACACCCACAACCGCGGCAATCACCGCATTTCTTTTCCTATGTGTTTTCATTGTCATCTCTCTCTCAGTCAAATAAGCCAGCATCCACCCTCAGACACGGCAAAACCCCTCAACTCGCAGAACCCCAGACGCGGTCACCCCCGAGACCGCTACCCCACACTCGCAGCCACACATTACCGCGGGCATTCAAGCCCCATCCCAATAACAATCCCAGATTGCCCAGCATGGGTTAGCCAGGAGGTCGGCTATCACAGGTCGGGCTTCCGAGATACATAAACCTCACCTGGCTCAAACGGACACCACACGATCAACCGACCCCAGCCGGTCGGGACTGCCCGATAGTGTGAGCACTTCACTGTGACTGAACCACCCTGCTCCCACAACCGCAACAACCAGGACCAGGGACAAAGAACAATTTGCCTCGTACACCAGACACGAGACAGGACAGCAACGTACGGTGGCCTTCGGCCAATCGCGAACCAGTGGTACGGGAAGTAGCACATGACCACTCCCCGTACCATCGACAGGAGACCTGAGCAATGCCCCGGGGGCAGCGTCTAGGGGAATCCCTAGTTGCGCACCTGGGTCAGGCTCAAGCTCACGGCATTTTCCAACCCGAGAACCTCATTGATACCGTCTCTTTGCTGGTCGTTGACGGCGTCGTTGAATGTCACGAACACGCTGAGGTTGTAAGTGCTCTGTCCCGGCTGGACAGTGGGTGTGGCGCCATCAGTCAGGTTAGTGGCAATTGTGTTCGCACTTGTCGACAGATAGGTCGTCATGGTGCCAGCAGGAGAGTATGCCGAGTAGGAGGCGCCCGTACCATCCTGATATACCGGGGTGAGGCCCTCGTTGGATGGTGCGGCCTCGCTGTGAACTGGAGTTGTCCCGGATGTAGTGGCGAACAAGGCATATTGCACCGACGCATACTGTGTCAGTCCCACAAAGGCTGAATCCTGGCTGTCGGCGAGGTCGAGAGTGGCATCTAATTTGGCGACCAAATTGTCACCCGACAAATTGACCGTGAACGGGATCTGGATCAGAAGCACGTCACCAGGAGACGCCTTCCACGGATTGAAATTGGGCATGAGCTTGCCGTCATAGACCAAGCTGTCGTACGCCAAGGTCTTTCCGGACGCCATGACCCTGCCGTCTGGAGTGACAACATTTGTCTCCAGAGGTGTGAGCATGTCATCAGTGCTCGACAGAGTGCTCACCCAAGGTGAAACATCGTACAGCGTGACGTGGTCGGTCGTCAGAGACAAGTCACCAGCCTGGATTTGTGTGCCGCCGAGGTCCGCGCTCGCAGACCACAGGGCATAGGTCGATCCACCCAGCAACAAGGCTCCCCCGGCCACTGCCGCAATCACCGCATTTCTTTTCTTATGTATTGTCATTGTTATTGTCATCTTTCTCTGTGTCAGGTGGGACTGACACCATCCCCAAAACGGGGGCTGAGCCAAGCCCCGGGGCTCGCATCGTGCGAACCACTGGCGGTAACCCCCTCGCCAACACCCATACCTTTGCCCCCCACAGTACCTCGGGCAATCAAGACCCCATCCGGCCACCAAAAGACAGCCCCGACAACGCAGACTGGACCCGCGACATCAGCTGGTCACTAGGCCCCGGAAGAGTGCTTACCGGAGGCCCTGATCCCCTAGTCATGCAACCATGACTGAGTTACAGCGCGACGAATGCTACCCCGCGTGCCGGTTCAGTTACGGCCTTGACGGAATTTCCATCCGCACAACATCGCGAGTCACACTGACGACGAGATCCAGCGTGACACCGGGAACCAACGGTCACTTCACCTGACATGTGTACCCATGGTGCACGATGTCGCTCATGACAACTCCCTTACCACACACAAAAGACCTGCGGAATCCTCCTGCCGAGCGGTGACCTCCTAACCGCGAATCTGGGTCAGGTTCACCTTGACTGACTTCGACAACGTAAGTAGCTCATTGATACCAGCTCTTCCCTGGTCGTTGACTGAATCGTTGAACGTCACATACACGTTCAGCACAAACGTCAGCGGATCCAACAACGTCATGGGAGTCGAACCCATCGTTTTATCAGTTGCAATGTTGTTATCCCCGGTGGAGAAAAAGACTGTCATGGACGGAACCGGAGGGACAGCAAACCCGTTATAGACGGGGACTGGGGTAGAGTCTGGATCGAACACGCTGTGGATCGGGTAGGGAGCTTTACTTTGTGTTACGTAAGTCAGGGAATAACTCACTGTTGCATCCTGCGCCAGTGATGCTGCGCCGGGGTCAGTGGGGTCAAGGGCCGCGTCTAACTCGGCAACTAAATTATCGCCCACCAAAGCGATAGTACCGTGGATCTGCATGATTACCATGTCACCAGGCACAGCTTTCCAACCTCGAAGCGCGACGTTCGGAAGCCAACCACCCAGGCCGTCTACCATTATCTGTCGACCCGACCGCACCGCTCGGTTATCCGGAGTAAGAACAGCGCCAGCTAGCTGATCATTAGCGGTAAGGACAGTATAAGTAGCGATTTCGGGTGAAACATCATACACCCAGACGGAATCGGTCTTGATGGACAAGTCGCCGGCCTGGATTTGGGTGTCGCCGAGGTTCGCAGTCGCGGACCACAAGGCATAGGTGGATCCCCCCAGCAACAGGGCTGCCCCCGTTACCGCAGCGATCACTGCATTTCTTTTCTTATGGATTGTCATTGTTATTGTCATCTTTCTCTTTGTCATGTGGTCACTTTTCAATTCTGCTTACGATCATGCCTGGCCTTTAGACTCGCGAGGGCGAACCCCATCGTGGCGCACGGCCATTGCCCGCCCATCAGCAGGTGAGCCGAGGAATGCCGAAGAGTGCCCTCAGCCGTGGCGTAGCGTTCTATCCGCGAACTTGGGTCAGGCTCACCTTCACCGCGTTTCTCAAATAGAGCAAGTCCCCCGAACCTTCTGAGCCTGGGTCGCCGCCAATAGGATCGAATGTCATCAGCACGCAGAGCGTGAAATCTGTCGCCGAGGGAGGTATGTCGATGACATTCGCGTTCTTGGTTTCCCCCGTACTGATCGGGCTGGGAGAGGTTGAGTAGTACAGAGACAGTCTCGTACTGCTCTTCGATGGGGCTACTTTTTCGACGAGGTTGCCCTTGCTGTCATACAGGTCATAGCTCACCGTCATGAAGTTGGCCAGGCCATTTATATAGGGGGCGTCAGCCTGGACTGGGGGGAGGGTCGTGACATCCAATCTGGCGATCAAGTTATCACCGGCCATGTTGATCGTGAGGGGGGCCAAGATAGCCAGTTCGTCGTCAGGAACGGTCTTCCAGGCGGGGTCTTTCACACTCTTGTCTCCATCCGCCTCATCCAACAGGAGTTTGCCGCCGGTCGCGTCGGCACCCGCCTGGTTGACCAGCTTCGAGACCAGCGGGTGAGCACTGCTCGTGAACCTGTCAGGAGCGTTGCTGAGGTCTGATGAGATGTCCCACATCTGTTTCTGGCCAACAGCGAGAGCCAAGTTTCCGGACTCTATTTGGGTTGAGCCCAAGTCTGCACTCGCCGCCCACAAAGCGTAAGTCGATCCACCCATCAACAGTGAGGCGCTGGCTATGGCCGCGATCACCGCTTTTCTTGCCTTATATATCTTGCTTGTCATCGTTCTCCCTGTTCGCCTGGGCCTGAAGCCCACCCCGCATTTGCCCCGGGCTCGCGGGGACGAACCCTGGGTGATGACCCCTCATCACCCACACCTTTGGCCCCCACACTACCTGGCCTGTTCAAGACCCCCCTCGGTCCTGAAAACCCCATCTACCTGTCGCGCATCCGGCGTCAGAGCGTGGGCAGATTTGCCAATTCGGCTCCGCGGATCTGGTTCAGGCTCAGATTCACCGAGCCCGTCAATTTCAGCACTGCTTTGGCGGCCGTGGCGTCGTCAACGTCATTGAAACTCATGTCAGCGACAAGGAAAAAGTTTGTCGCAACACCGGATTGGAGAGCCTGATTGGGCCACCAGGATCGCGAGTTGGTGGCTTGGTCTCCGGTGTTCAACCCGGAAAACTCGGTTGTGACGAAGTACGCTTGCGTCCCGCTCACGGCGCCCGTACTCGGAAAACTCATGACGGATTGACCGTTTGCCTCGATCACGGTCCATGTCGTTGTCAAGACTGAAGACAGGGAATCTGGCTTGGTGCCATCCGTGTAATTGGCGTCGAGCCGGGTGATCAAGTTTGCACCGTCCAGCGTCATGCTGAACGGCACCACAAGCAGAAGCTCGTCACGGGGAACCACTGCCCCAGAAGCGGGGTCGATTTTCACCCCGTTCCCAAACGTCTTACCACCAACGACGATTTGCTGCTTGTTGATCAGATCAGGAGAAATGTCCCACACCTGGATGTTGTTCTTGGCCGCAGTCAGCTCCAAGTCTCCCATCTGAACTTGGGTATCCCCCATGTCCGCACTCGCAGACCACAGAGCATAGGTGGATCCACCCAGTACGAACGCCGTTGCCGCCGCGACAGCGATCACCGCATTTCTTGTCACATGTCTTTTCATTGTCGTATTTCTCTTTAGTCAGGTGGGCCCGGGGTCTATCACCCTCGCGTGAGGGCCAGTGGGACTGGAAGTGGTAGGTGATCACTCCCCGCTCACCATCAATGGATGAAGAATCCCAGGTTTTGGGTGCGCCGTCAGCCGCGTACTTGGGTCAAGGTTAACTTCGTTGACTTCTCCAACGTGAGCAAGTCATTCGTGCCGTCTCTACCCTGGTCTGCCATGGAATCATTGAAGGTAATGAACGTGGTGAGAAAAAAAACGGTCTGGCCCGGATTGGCCATTGGCGTCACGTTTTCAGTCTGGTCTGTTGCGATCGTGTCATCCCTTGACGAGAGATAGACCCTCATATCGTCAACAGTGGGGAGTGTGTGGAATTGAGCACTGACCGCGACTGGAGACGAGTACGGATCGGTCACACTGTGGATCGGGATATATTTGCCTTCGCCGTAATACATGCCGTATTGGACCGACACATGATCTTTCAGCGACACTGCGAAGGGGTCGCTTGTATCGGGGTCGAAGGAGGCCTCCAACTTGGCGACCAAATTGTCACCCTTCAAGTTGACAGTGAAGTTGGTGATGATGAGAATCGTGTCACCAGGAGCAGCCTTCCACCCGGGTGCGTTGTTCACGTTCGATTGGCCGCTATCGATGAAGGTATCCGTCAGAAGAACGCCATGCCGTACCACTCGGTTGTCAGGGGTGAGAACACCCATTCCCAGAATGGTGATGTGTGAAGCAGTCTCAGAGTCTATGACCTCAGGCGAGATGTCATCCGTCGTGACACCTAAGGCGTGAATAGACAAGTCACCGGCTTGGATTTGGGTTTCTCCGAGGTTCGCGCTCGCCGACCACAGGGCATAGGTCGATCCGCCCATCAACAGGGCTGCCCCCGTTACCGCCGCGATCACCGCATTTCTTTTCTTATGAATTCTCATTGTCATCTTTCTCTATTTAATTCGGCTCAGTCTCACCCCCGTACGCGGCTGAACCAAGCCTTGGGCTCACAGATGTGAACCCCAGGGTGGTAACCCCCTTACCGCCACCCAAACCTTGGGCGTCGACGTCGGACTATCACAACGTCGACAATGAACACGATGCCGGCCACCACCATGACGGTGGCTATCCCCAGTACCCACCACGGGATGGTCACTCCGCCCATCGTCAAACCACCTGTCGCCACAGACACTGACAAGGTTCCATGCTTGGCACCGGCTGCTGACGGGTTCCCCTGCGTCGACCCGGTTCCTGACTGGGTTCCTCCAGTCCCCCCGGTCCCAGACTGAGTTCCCCCGCTCCCACCGGTCTCGGACGAGGTTCCTCCATTCTCCCCGGTTCCCGGGGAGGTTCCCCCTGTTCCTCCGTCCCCTGACGAGGTTGCCTCTGTCATCGTCACACGGACATCAAAACTCAGCACCGACGACGGCTGGCCACCGTTCTGACCACCGGTGGCTGAGGTCGGGAAACGGAAACCCACCTTCAGGGGGAAAGAGCCACCCTGGCCTATCGGAAAGGTTGTTGAGTACGACACATGCCTATTGTCAGAGGCCAGGCTAGCCTCACGCCACACCATCGCCCCGGCATCACCATTGATGTCCCAGAACAACTGGACGTTATCCTCTAAGGATGAGTGCGCGGTGGCCGACTGATTTGTCGAAGTCACGTTGAGGATGTCCACGGTCACCTGCGCATCGGTTGGGCCGCCGTTCTTCACTGTCGCGGTGTGGGTCACCTCGTCACCGGGAACCGACACGAAGGGCGACGACACGGGACTTTGCACCACAACCGACGTACTGCCATCCCAGTTCAAACTCGTCGTCGTCCCGTCCCACACGATGTAGTCAGACGAGGCTGTTACGCCGGGAGTTTCCGCACTGGCAACCGATGCCATCCCGGGCGCCACAAGCACGACCATCACAATCGCCGCTGCGCACGCATGCACAATTCTTCTCATACTGTCCCTTATTCGACCGCACCCTTCGGGGCGCCTTATCCACATTCCCCGAGAGGGGGAACAACACACCGTCACTGAAAGAGAACCGCCAGAACTGTTGACGTTCCGGGCCTGGCGGTTGATTGCTCTCATGTCTGAGCCAGCGGTACGGGAAGCGACACGCGGCCACTGCCCGTACCACAAGCGGTGGGCTTGAAGGATGCGTACAACCATATGATTGTCCACACCACCCGTACCGTGGCCCAGAGAACCCGGGATTTTTCCTCGTCCGTGGGGTGGGCAATGGTGGAGAACCACTCCCCGCCCACGAACGGGTAACCCAAGCGATATTACGGAGTTGCCGTGGCCAGGGGGATCTGGGCCAGGTCGGCTGAGGAGCGGATCTGGTTCAGGCTCAGGTTGATCGAGTCCGACAACGCAAGGACCTGGTCCATGGCAGCGCCCGGGTCGTCTTCGCCAAAGGTGATGTCAGCGACAAGGACAAAGGTGGTCGGTGTGCGAGGTTCAACCGTGTTGACCGCAATATTGCCAAGATTCAACCCGGAGAACTGCTTGTCGGTGACAAAGTAGGCTTGCTCGCCATTGCCATCTGCGGCTTGTACTGCCCCAATGCTGGTTCCGTTATAGGCAACCACGTTCCATGTCGTCTCCAGGACGGATTGCAACGCAGCCGATTCCGACACGGGGGCGTTGTACTTGGCGTCGAGCCTAGCGACCAAGTTGGACCCGTCGAGTGTCATGCTGAATGGCACGGTGAGGAGAATTTCGTCCCGAGGAACAGCCCTGAAGGTGGAATCGATCGAGTTTCCAATAACCTGATTACCGTCTTGCTTAATGGCCACGCCAGCCACCATTAAAGGTATCCCGAAGGGGCGGTGGTCAGGAGAGATGTCCCACAACTGGACTCCGGGGCCATTGTCGCCGTCGAGAACCTGAAGATTCAAGTCGCCGGCCTGAATCGTGGTGGAGCCCAGGCTCGCTTGTGCGGACCACAGGGCATAGGTTGACCCGCCCAGGAGCAGGGCTGCGCCCGCTACTGCAGCGATCACCGCATTTCTTTTCTTTAGTGTGTTCATTGTCATCTTTCTCTTGTCAAATGGGCCCGAAACCACCCCTGAATACGGCTAGGCCAAGCCCAGGGTGACCACCCCCTCATCATCACCCGAACATTCGGCCAAACTTTACCGCGGGGGTTCAAGACCCTCTCTGAAGGAAATTTCGGTTCGCCGCCGATGGCTTCGCCGTACCCACCTGACTAGTGGCTGGCGGATCCTGGTCAAACGTGTTTGTGGGCGGGAAGTGGAATAAAACCACTTCCCGCCCACGAGAATCAGACCTCTAGCTAAGGACGACTACTGACTGGTTGAGCCAGAGCCATTGTCATTCGCCATCCGTCAGTTACGAACCTGGGTCAGGCTCAAATTCACCGAGTTGGCCAGGGTGATCGAGTCCTGGGTACCATCTCTGCCCTGGTCCTCCGAAGATGAATCGAATGTCACGAACACGGCGAGCGTGAAGTTTGTCTCACCAGACGGAATAGCCAGCGCACTATTGTCGTCGGCAGTTGTCGTCAGATCGGGGTTGGTGGCGTAGTAGAACGTCATGGCATTCCCGGCCGCGCCAGCAGGGTCAATCTCCGTGACGAGAGTTCCGGCCGAGTCAAATAGTGCGTAGGTGATCGTCACATAGTCAGCCATTGTGTGGCCTTGGTCTGCAGAATCGGTGTAATCGGGGGCAAGAGTCGTGACATCCAACCTTGCAACCAAGTTATCGCCGACCATCGTGACTGTGAAAGGAACCTGGGCAACTAGCTGGTCACCTGGCACTGTTGTCCAATCGGCGACCATGGGTGTTGCACCATCTAGCACCAGCCGGCCCTTGTCTTGAAGATCTCCCTTGGCATTGGTGTACGGCACCGTCAACGTGTCCGGAAGGCTGACGAGGTCGGGCGAAACATCCCACACCTTGATCGTCGTGCCGTCGACCGTCAGCGCCAAGTCACCGGCCTGGATAGTAGTCCCGCTCAAGTCAGCAGTCGCTGACCACAGGGCATAGGTTGACCCGCCCAGCAGCAGGGCTGCGCCCGCAACTGCCGCGATCACCGCATTTCTCTTCTTATGTGTGTTCATTGTCATTTTCTCCTTGTTGACATGAGCCCGGTTCTACCCCCGTGCGGTTGGGCCAAGACCTGGGCTCGCAGGTGCGAACCCTTTTTCGGTGACAACCCCCTCGCCATCACCTAAACCGTTGATTCCACTATACCTAGGGCATTCAAGCGTCTTTCCGTCGTGAATTTCCCGGTTTGTCGAAAATGTATTCTCCGCTGTCGTGTGCAGCATTGGCGGGGGTTCCCGGCGGAACTACCATGATTCCCGACATCCAACACCAACGCGCCATCATGTCGGAACATATAGCGGAATCCGCCCAGCCCGAAGGCCACCCTCATCCAGTCTCCGCATCGGCACAACACTCCCCCAACCGTGCGACCAACTCCCGTCCACCCAGCTCAGGGTGACGCACGAGCAAGGTGATGGATGGTGTCTAGCCAGTGGCGGCAGCAGCCAGGCTATCGCCACGGACCTGGGTCAGGCTCAGATTCAGTGCTTGCATAAAGTCGAGGAATGCATTGGTGGCCTGATCCTCGGAAACGTCATCGAAGGTCACGTCGACGGTGAGAAGAAAGTACGTCTCAACCCCAGGGTCAAGGGGCTGAGACGCATCGACAGGCACATTCACATCAGAATATTGAGTGGTGACAAAGTAAGCGTTCACACCAAGATATTTATAGATTTCTTGATCGTAGTCGTCCTTCAATCCAGTGTCCGTCGTCACAAGATTGGTCCCACTAATGGGCCACATGCTGCCGGCCCCGGACTCATTGACGAGGACGCGTTGTACCATCCATCTCGTCGTCGTCACATGCGATGCCAGAGTGGGGTTGTCTGCCTGATCAGCCACGACGTTGGCATCCAGCCTGGCAACCAAGTTTGACCCATCCAGCGTCATCGCGAATGGGATCGTGATCCGCAGATGGTCTTGGGGAACAGCCCTCCAGGGGTTAACGGGGTCATGAGGAAAAACTTCGCGTCCGAACAGCATGAAGTCACTCAACCCCTGCCACCCGATAGTCCCCCCAAAGTCCACCCGGATTATGCCCCCACCCTTACCGTCCACAGAAACGTCCCACACCTGGATTCCAGGCTCTCCGGCGTCGTCGAGCATCCTCAGTTCCAAGTCGCCTGACTGGATGTCGGTATTACCCAGATCCGCGGTCTGTGACCACAACGCATACGTGGAGCCGCCCACAAGCAGGGCTGCGCCCACAACTCCTGCAATCATGGCATTTCTTTTCTTATGAGTATTCATTGCTTTTAGTTCTCCTTATTGACGTGGGCCCGGATCCACCCCCTTGTGCGGCTGGGCTAAGACCTAATGTTGAATGCACCGATTCAAGTCATGCTCACTGAAACAGTCTTCGGTGTTGGCCCCCTCGCCATCACCAAAACTTGTGATTCCACCATACCTAAGGTATTCAAGCGTCTGTCTGACGGGGAAGCCCCCGCTTGTTATCTCCATCATGTCGTCGGCCCGGTCGGTGTGGGGACCAGGGTCACCCGGATGTCGGGCTGCTGTTCGGGGTCGGGGAGGACGAACGCAGACCAGGTGCTGGTGGAGGTCGGTGTGGACTTCACCTCACCGTTGCTGTAGTCCAGGCCGACCGCTGAGGCTTCGTTGGAGTACATGACGGGTTCGACGGTCATGACCATGCACCAATAGTCGATGTCAGTGGTGACCATCTTGTCTGAGCTGGTGACTCCTGAGACCGGCTTGTCCAAGGGGGTGGGGTCCTTGATCTCGGCGTCCACTGTGCAGGCGGCGGCACTGTCGACTTGGAAGAAGACTGGCAGCCGCCCGCCCATGCCGAGGACCGAGTCCGGGTCGAGGTCGTCATCCAAGGTGATGGTGTAGTCCATGCTGTACCCCGCTGAGGTCATCATGGTGACAATGAAAGGCACGGCAACCGAATAAGTCCCGTTGTCTGATTCCCCGCCACTCATCAGAGCCTCCGCCTCCTGAGGGCCCACGCTGAATCCGGCAGTGAGAGAGCGGTTCGCGTGGCCTGCGATCTCAGTCGAGCCGTTCTTGCTGGAATCCCCCTTGGTGACCGCGAATCCGAGCACAGCTTCCTGAAATTGCAGATCACGCGTGCTTGCGTCGGCATTCCACAGGGCGTACGCGATGGCGCCGCCGAATCCGGTCAGGATGCTGATCAGGAGGACCATGGAAACGATTCCACCGGACACCCTCATGGCGCTGTGGCGCGTGTACTCGCAGGATGCCACCCGACGAGCCCGGGCAGGCAAGCCAGGATTGAAGAATTCTTGTCGCTTCTTATTCATCTGGCCCCTCCACGAAATCTTCTGGGCATGCAGTCGTGAAGCCGACACCGCAGCGTACTTGGTTGGCTTTCACTGTGAGGGCCCCCATGTCAACGGTGCCGCCCTGGAAGGCGGTGGTGTTGGTGGGGTCGACCCACGGGAAAGTGCTGTCGGAAGCGATCGGCTTCACGGCCACCACAACGATCCATGTCTGGGTGCCGGTGAGCAGGTCATGGGGAAGCACGAGTCGATGGTCCAGGGGCACTGGCACGCCTGAGGCAGGCGCGACCACCGTCGACCCGTCTGGCGAGGCGAGATACCAGGTTCCCTCAGCATCGGGAAAGTCCGGGAAGTTCACCGAGAAGGCCACGGCCAGGTTCGCCCCGTCGAAGGACCCCTTGACTTCCTGGTGAAGTTCGAGAGTCTGGCCAGGGGCCAGGAGCAGGTCCGGCAGGTCGATGGTGAACTGGCCATGGCGGTTCTGTTCGGGGACACTCCAGGTCAGCGTTCCCAGGTCGAGGCCGAAATTCCCCGCGGTGATTTCCTCATCGACCGGCGCAATGGCTTGCCACAGGGCATAGACCAGGGCTGACGACACGAGCACCGCAACAGACAGCAGGACCACCAGGATAGCTGCGCGGCGTCTGGTCTTGCGGGGGCGATCGGTGATGGCGCGACGTGGTTCGCTCATGGGCGCACCTCGTCAGTAGATTGTCGGAACACACGCGCGACGTCTGTTGTCGTACAGGCGATGATCGTTCCAGGGTGGGTGGATTGTCTGAAACCACGCCACTGGGCTCGGATTGCGAGGCGCTGGCGAGCGCGGGAACCCGATGGTGAAGTCATCGCTCGGCCCGGCGCCAGAAAAGGCGTCGCCAGGGTCGGCGGTTTTCCACAACAAGCCATGTGGGGGTACTCCCAGTCTCCGTAGTCACTAACCCCTCGTTACCCATGCTTCCCCTCATGGATATCTAACCCTCGCCTCAATGATGCCATGGGGATTGGGCAAAACCAAGGTCTTGGTGAAACCAAAATAAAACCGGCGCCGGGATTATTTCAAGCGTAATTTACAAAGAATGATTGACAGGGCGTCTGATGCGTCCCGGTGAGTACGGACCTGGACTGTGACAGGGAAGACTTCCCCGGTCGGTGTCTGTCTGATGATGGAGTCGCGCAACTCATGCGACAGTTCGGGGTCGATGGCCAGAGCCCGCTGGTGGCGCACTGCAAACCAGCACGTGACCCGGGAGAATCCGCGCCCCACCTGGAGCAACGCGATCGTCTTGCCGTTCTTGGCGGCTTTGATCTTCCATCCGCCGTCGCGGTGGTAACGCCACTCGGGCATGGCGCCAGCGACCCTCAGGGCGTCGAGGATCTCCTCCCACGGTTGCCGAGCCGGACCGAGCGCGTGTGCAATCAGGGTGTTCGTCGGTTCAACAGCCGGATCATTAAAAATTGCGGCCACATGCGTATGTTACTGCGAATAGTCAAGACTCCTTCTCATGATCGCCTGTGGTATGGGTCCGATCATCGGTCGTGTCCAGGATCGATTCATGACATAATGGAAAAATGCATTATTTAGCGATGAGGAGGTGCCCTTCATGACTGTCCTGTCTGTGACATCACGGGGTCAGGTGACATTCAAGCGGGAGGTGCTCAGTCATCTGGGTATCCACCCTGGTGACAAGATCGCAGTCGATCTCCTGCCCGATGGTACGGCGCACTTGTCGGCCGTGCAGCCCCGTCGGCCTGTCAGCCAGTTGACCGGGCTGCTCGCCGGAAAGACGAATGGCGCATCGCTGACGATCGAGCAGATTGAGGATGCGATCGCGCAAGCTGCCACCGACGCGGGCATGGGTGCCAGATGAGAGTCACTGTTGACACGAACGTACTGTTGCGGACGATCGTGGCGGACGACCCCGACCAGGCGCGCCTCGCCGCCGCACTGCTCGATAAGGCGGATGCTATCGTTGTGTGTTTGCCAGTATTAACCGAGTTGGTATGGGTGTTGCGCCGGTCGTACGCAGTCAGCCGGGCCGACGTCGCGGACACTATCCGTACCCTCTGCCAGACGGAGAAGGTGAGTGTGGACCAGGCTGCGGTCAACGCGGGACTGGTCTGCCTGGAGGCGGGAGGAGACTTCGCTGACGGGGTCATTGCCCACCAGGGCGCCTGGCTGGGCGGGGAGGTCTTCGTGTCCTTCGATGTCAAAGCGGTGAAGGCACTCACCGCCACAGGCGTCACAGCTCAGTTGCTGGTCTGAGGGCCCGGACGTGACGGTGGGCGGGACCGGCTCGATGGCCAGGCCCGCCCACGCGAGGGGGAAATCAGTTTAGGAACGTGACCCCTGTCGCTTGGTCCGCCAGAAGGTGGCGCCCACTGCTGCACCCATCAGGATGAGCAGGATCGGCAGGGCTGTGGTCCCGGTGGTGGCGAGTGTGCCGCCGGTGGGGGCGGACTTGCTGGAGGTCGCCGGGGTCTTGGTCGTCGCTGGGGCTTGAGCGTTTGCCGCAGAGGCTTGCAGTGTTGTCAGCGCGGACTGGAATCCGGCGGCGTGGTTGGCCTCGTCACCGGCGATTTCGGTCAGGCGGCTCGACAACGCGGTGTAGCCCTCGGTCTGCGCCGTGGCGGCGAAACCTGGATACATGGTCGTTGTCTCGTATGTCTCACCGTTGATCGCGTTCGTCAGATTGGCGGGATCGTCGCCCCACAGGCCCATCAGGTTCGTGAACTCGCGGAAATGCTCGTAGCGCTCAACGGACGCGGTCGCCTGGAACAGGCTGGCGATCTCGGGGTAGCCGGCCTGGGTCGCCTCATCGGCGAACGCCATGTACTTCGCGTAGGCGAAGGCCTCGCCCTCAGCCGCTGTCATCAGATTGTCCAAGGTCTGCTGACTCTTCACACCAGCCGGGCCCGGGATGGGGTCCACGGGATCTGGAACAGGATTGGCCGGCATCGTGACCGTCTGGTCTCCGGCCAGTACGGACAAGGCATCTCGGTAGTTGTTGGCGTGCACACCCTCGTCACCAGCGATATCCATGAACAGGTTGTACGCCGCCATGTCACCGGCAGCCTTCGCCTGATCGGCGAACCCGGGGTAGAGGGTCGTGTTCTCGTTCGTCTCGCCAGCCAGGGCATCCGCCAAGTTCTGGGATGTGGTTCCCACCAACCCCACATAGGGGGCTTCCTCGGCGAAGTGTTCATTCAACTCCACCGCAGCAGTCTTGGTGAACTGGCTCGCCACATCGGGATGGCCATTCGCCGTCGCCAGGACCGCGAAGTCTGAGTACTTGGCATAGGCCATCGCCTCGCCATGCAGGGCGGTCATCACGTTCGCATAGGACGTACTGGCCGAATCCACCGGCGTGACCTTGGGAGGATTCAGCTTCGCCAGAGCAGCACTGTACGCGACAGCGTGATTGCCCTCGTCGGCTCCATTGCTGGTGAACACGTTCGCCAGTGTCATGTAGCCCTCGGTCGTCGCCGTCGCGGCGTAACCCGGATCCTTCGTCACCGACTCGTAGATCTCGGCGGTGATCGTGTTCGTCAGATTTGTCAGGTCATCGCCCCACAAACCCATCAGATTGGTGAACTCGCGGAAATGCTCGTAGCGCTCCACCGAGGCGGTGGCCTCCAGCAGACTCGCGATCTGCGGATATCCGGCCTGGGTCGCCTCCGTGGCGAAGTCCATGTACTTCACGTACGCGAGCGCCTCGCCCTGGGCTGCCGTCAACAGATTGTCCAAGGTCTGCTGGCTCTTCACACCAGCCGGACCCACCTTCGGGTCCACCGTGTCCGCGACAGGATTGGCCGGCATCGTGGCCGTCGGATCCCCGTTCAACACCGCCAGCGCAGCCGTAAAATTCGCCGCATGCACGCCTTCGTCGGCGGTGACATCCGTGAACAGGTCGTACGCCGCCGTGTCTCCGGCAGCCTTCGCCTGCTCGGCGAACTGCGGATACAACGTTGTATTTTCGTTGGTCTCAGCTGCCACGGCATTCTGCAGATTCACGTCAGTGGTCCCGACCAAGTCCACAAACGGAGCCTCCGACGCGAAATGCTTGTTCAACTCCACCGAGGCAATTGCGGTGTAGGTGCTCGCGAGCGTCGTTTGACCGTTTTGCGTTGCCAGCCAGGCGAAATCCGTGTAGCGCACGTAGGCGTAAGCTTCACCGTGCAACGCCGCCATGACGTTCGCGTAGGACTGGCTCGCCGGATCCATCGGTACGAGTGCGCCCATACCGTACTGCGTGGCCTGAGGCGTCCCAGCGCCGTCCGCAACCCCGTCTGGGGCGGCATGTCCGACAGTTGGGACACTGATCAGCGCGGCAACCGACAACCCAATCAGAGGAACCAAACGCCTCATTGTTTTCTTCACTCGTCACTCCTCATACTCGTTGTGGTCGTGGCCCCATTCGATGGGTCAGGATCTCGTTCAGCATGCCCCCTGCAACTCAGCATGGGCCGCTCTCGAAGAGCCCCGGAAAACTATATCCTGATTTCAGAGGGGAATGGAAGTACTCGTTACTTTCCCTGAAGCCCAGCGATGGTGCTGACGGATAGTCAGGCGGGGGACGAATCGTGCACGATGTGTTGTGCCGGTTCACCGGTTCCGAGCACGAACACCGGCGCAGATTCAGCGTACTGACAAGGGCACTGGTTCAGCGTACTGACAAGGGCACATCTAGGCGGGAGCGCAGCTCGTCAACGCTGATTCCGTAGGTCTCCCACACCACAGCACGACCATTGTCAAGGTCGATGACGGCCAGGTCGGAATAGATCCGGTCCACGCAGGCGACGCCGGTCAGCGGATAGGTGCACGACGGCACGAGCTTGGCCTGGCCGTCCTTGGTGAACAGGTCCATCATCACGAAGATCGCTTTCGCCCCGACAGCCAGATCCATCGCCCCCCCGACAGCGGGAATCGCGTCGGGTTGACCGGTCGACCAGTTGGCCAGGTCCCCGCCCGCAGTGACCTGGTAGGCGCCCATGACACACAGATCGATATGGCCGCCACGCATCATGGCGAAGGCATCGGCATGGTGGAAGTACGACGCGCCCAGCAGTTCGGTCACCGGGATCTTCCCGGCATTGATCAACTCCGGGTCGATCTGATCACCCTGCGCGTAGGGACCCATGCCCAGCATTCCGTTCTCGGTGTGCAAGGTCACCCCCGCGTCCTCGTCCAGGAAATCAGCCACCTTGGTCGGCAATCCGATGCCCAGGTTGACATAGGATCCCGGCGCCACGTCGCGGGCCACCCGGGCAGCGAGTTCGCGCGAATCCAGCGGCGGGCGGTCGACGTTTTCGACAGTACGATCTTCAGCGGTCATCTCGCACCTGAATCCGTCGTGGTGTTTCCTGACAAGTCCAGGACGCGGCGTACGTAGATTCCGGGGGTGACGACCACCTCCGGGTCGATCCCGCCCAGTGGGACGGTGCGGCGAACTTGAACGATCGTCTGGCGAGCGGCTGTCGCCATGACCGGCCCGAAATTGCGGGCGGTCCTGCGGTAGACAAGGTTGCCCGCGGCGTCGGCGGTCTCGGCGCTGATCAGCGCGTAGTCACCGCGGATGGGGTACTCCAGGACGTAGGTGCGCCCATCGATCACGCGGGTCTCCTTGCCTTCGGCCAGCAGGGTGCCGACGGCTGTCGGGCAGAAGAAGGCTCCGATCCCGGCGCCGGCTGCACGCATCCGCTCGGCCAAGTTGCCTTGGGGCACGAGTTCTAGTTCGAGCTTGCCAGCTCGGTAGAGACCATCGAAAATGTAGGAGTCAACCTGTCGTGGAAACGAACATATGACCTTGCGTACCCGTCCGGCTCCGAGTAGGGCCGCGAGTCCGGTGTCGCCGTTGCCCGCGTTGTTCGACACGATCGTCAGGTCGCTCGCTCCCTGAACGATCAACGCGTCGATCAGTTCGACGGGCATCCCCGCCATGCCGAATCCGCCGACCAAGATGGTCGATCCGTCTTCGATTCCCGCCACCGCCTGGGCTGGGTCGGTCGTTGTCAACGGGCTCACGAGGTCGTCTCGCAATTCTGAAGGACGACAGCCAGTCCTTGGCCCACACCGATGCACAGGGCTGCGACTCCCCATCGCTCGCCGCGTTCTCGCAAGACTGCGGCTAGCGTGCCCAACAGGCGGGCTCCCGACGCGCCTAAAGGATGGCCGATGGCAATCGCTCCGCCGCGGGTGTTGACGATCTCGGGATCGATCGGCCAGGCGTCGACACAGGCGATGGACTGGACGGCGAAAGCTTCGTTCAACTCGACAGCGCCCACATCGGACCAGGAGATCCCGGCCTTCGCCAGGGCGCGGTTGGCGGCTTCGACGGGGGCGATGGAGAAGCGCTGGGGTTCGACGGCCATGACACCGCGACCGGCGATCCGGGCCAGAGGGGCAGCGCCGATGATCTCGGCGGCAGATTGGGAACCCAGCAGGACAGCGGCTGCGCCGTCGTTCAGGGGTGACGCGTTTCCGGCGGTGATCGTGCCGCCTGGCCGGAAGGAGGCCGGGAGTGCGGCAAGGGCGGTTGGCGTCGTACTTGGGCGTACTGTCTCATCGCGACTGACAATGACTGGGTCGCCGCGACGTTGGGGGACGGTCACCGGGGCTACGAGATCGTCGTAGAAGCCGTCGTCCCAGGCCTGGGACGCGAGGTGGTGGGAGCGGGCCGCGAACTCGTCCTGGCGCTCGCGGGAGATGCCATAGTCCTGGGCTAAATCTTCGTTGGCTTCTCCCAAGGAGACCGTCCACTCCACCGGCATCCGGGGGTTGACCAACCGCCAGCCGAGGGCGGTCGACACAGCGGTCATGTCGTTGAGCGGAAAGGCCCGGTCCGGTTTGGGCAAGACCCAGGGGGCACGGCTCATCGATTCGACTCCCCCGGTGAGAACGATATCGGCATCGCCGGTCTCGATCGCCCGGGAGGCGGCGATGGCAGCGTCGAGGGAGGAACCGCACAGGCGATTGACCGTGGTCCCCGGCACGGACACCGGCAGACCCGCGAGCAGGCTGGCCATCCGGGCCACGTTGCGATTGTCCTCACCGGCACCGTTGGCGAGGCCCCAAATGACGTCACCGACCTTGTCAGGTGGAAGATCGGGCACTGTGGCCAAGAGGGCTGTGATAGCGTGGGCCGCCAGGTCGTCGGGGCGGACAGTGGCGAGAGCGCCTCCCGCTCGTGCGAAGGGGGTCCGTACTGCCGCATAGACAAAAGCTGTCGCCATCTGCGCCTCTTTCAGATATCTTCACGATAATGTTTTTTTAAAAGTTAATTCTAATAATATTTTTTTATTTGGTTTAAACATTCTCGAACCTAGTATACTGTCCGTGTGGCAAGGCGACCAGACTCAGAGACTATCACCGCCGAAGTGGGGAATCGACTACGAACCGACATCTTGGCGGTGACGTGGCCTGCCGGCGCGAAGCTCAGCGTCAGGCCCCTGTCGGAGCGTTACAATACCTCAACCACGGTAGCGCGTGAGGCATTGTCGCATCTGGCCGGGGACTGGCTGGTGCAACTGAAACCCAATCGTGGTTTCTTCGTGACCGACCTCGGCGCGACCGAACTGACCGACCTGACCGAATTGCGGTGCCGGGTGGAAGAGTTCGGCATCGCATTGGCCATCGAGCGAGGTGACCTGGCCTGGGAGTCGCAACTGATCGCCGCCCACCACATGATGGAAGGCACGCCGCGGCGCAACTTGTCACCGGATCGCATCGCGACGACCTGGTCGGATGCCCACTCCCTGTTCCACGCCATGCTGCTCGAACCGTGCGGGCTCGACCATCTGAAGAGCTTGGCCAAGACCCTGGCGGACATCACACTGTTTTATCGGCAGTTGGCCGCATCCACCCATGAAGCCGTGATGCGCAATGTCGCGTCCGAGCACACCGGGATTCTCAACGCCACCCTCGCCCGCGACACCGTGAAGGCCGGGCAACTGTTGCGCGAGCATTACTCCAAGAGTTTGAAGGTCATCATTGCCAGCGGGGTCTTGCACGCCGGGGACCATCAGGGCGACGACAACGACGATTGAGCCCGGATTCATCGATCCCCTGCTGCCTGCTGTCTTGGCCTGGACTCTTGATCATGTCGAGATGAGCATCTCTAGTTGTCTGGTCAGCCACCTGCTGCCTCCCGTCTTGGTCTGGACTCTTGATCATGACATCAGGACAAGGTGCTTCACATCTTCTCTGAGATGATGTAATCTGAGGCAAATAATATATTTATCCGTCGATGCTTGGACATTGTCCATTCGGTTCTCGGCCTTTCAGATATACACATGACAAGGAGGTTTGGCATGCAATACGCCAGTTTTTTCGGCTCCGGGGGCAGGCCCACGTGGGGCGCCCACACCGATGGATTCTTGCATGATCTCGGCCCGAGCGGCTCAGGTGTGGCCCCGACCCTGAAAGATGCTGTCAGTTCTGGGGTGTTCGCGAGCCCGGTCAGCCTGGCCGGCGCACCGACCCAGCCCGAGGACGGCACCACCTTCCTGCCGCTGATCCACAACCCAGGCAAAGTGGTCTGCATCGGCGTCAACTACCGCAGCCACCGCGAAGAAACTGGCCGGGTCGAGGCCACCCATCCCACGGTGTTCCTCCGGTTCGCCGACACGGTCGCGGCCCACGGACAGCAGATCCCGATCCCGGCAGTTTGCCAGATGTACGACTATGAGGGGGAAGTCGCCATCGTCATCGGCCAGCACATCCACCAGGCGACCAGAGACACTGCCTGGTCTGCGGTGTCGGGCTACGCCTTGTTCAACGATCTCAGCGCCCGCGACTGGCAGCGCCACACCGGACAGTGGACACCCGGAAAGAACTTCCCCGCGTCGGGGCCGTTCGGGCCGTACTTCGTCCCATCCAGCGACATGGGAGACATCGACAAGGTTGTGTTGCAGACTCGGGTCAACGGGGAAATCCGCCAGCACGCTTTGCTCGCTGACCTGATCTTCGACATTCCGGCGATCATCGAGTACGTCACCGCATTCACCGCGCTGGCGCCCGGGGATGTGATCGTCACGGGAACCCCCGGCGGGGTCGGGGCGTTCATGGAGCCTCCCACCTTCCTCGCCCCAGGCGACGTGGTGGAGATCGAGGCCACCGGATTGGGGACCCTGCGTAACACTCTCGTCGCTGATAGTAGAAAGGGATAGCTATGAACAATACGTACGATGTTACGGTCATTGGCGCCGGTCCGATCGGTCTGACTGCTGCGCTGCTCCTGGCCAAAGGAGGCGCCCGTGTGGCGGTGGTCGAAGTCATGGACAAGCCGGGCGACATGCCTCGCGCGATCAGCATCGTGGCCGAGGCACTGCGTACTCTCGACCGTTTGGGACTGGCGGAAGAACTCGAAGCCGACTCCTACCTGGACACCGGGGCGAAGTATTTCGGCTTGAACGACCGGTTGTTGGCCACGTCCAAGCCGGTCCCTTCGAAGACCGGACACCCGGCCAAGTCGCAATTCGACCAGCCCGTCATGGAGCAGTTGCTGTGGGACAAGGCGCTTGCCACCCCGCAATTGACCTTCCTCACTGGCACACGCGCGACGGCCATCAGCCAGGATGGGGATGGGGTCACGGTGAGCGTCACCACACCCTCCGGGGCCTCACAGGACTTGCGGTCCAGTTGGTTGGTCGCAGCCGACGGCGGGAAGAGCTTCGTGCGCTCGGCGCTCGACATCCCGCTGCTGGGGTCCACCCAGCCCGAGCGCTGGATCGTCATCGACTTGTTGAATGTACCCGGGGGACGTACTCCGTACGCCGAATTCCACGGCGACGGCGAGCGCCCGTACGTGATGGTTCCCGGCACAAAGGGTCGTTTGCGTCTGGAATATATGCTGTTCAAGAACGAGGACGCCACGGCGATGACCAGCCCTGAGGGTGTGGCCCAGTTGGTGCGCCGTTGGCAGCCGAACCTGAAGCCTGAGGACATCCGCCGGGCCAATGTCTACCTCGCCCATCAGCGGGTGGCGCGCGACTATCGGGTGGACCGGGTCTTCCTGATCGGTGATGCCGCCCACCTGATGCCCCCCTTCTCCGGGCAGGGGCTCAACTCCGGCATGCGCGACGCGATGAACGCTTCGTGGAAGATTCTGGAGGCCGTACGCGGGCGGGCGACGAACAAACTGCTCGATAGTTATTCCACGGAACGACGCACCCATGGCGCCAAGATGGTCAACATTTCGCATCGTACTGGATCTGTCGTCATGGCCGCCGGCAAAGTCGCGCCGATCGCGCGCGATGTCTTGTTCAGCCTGGCCAAGCTCGTGCCCCCAGCCCACCAGTATCTGTCCGACATGCGGTTCATCTCGCTGCCCGACTACAAGGACGGCGTGGCCGCCCCACCTGCGGAGGACGTCGACAAGGAGTTGGCGACGTTGGTGGGCAAGTCACTCCCCCAGCCCCAGGTCAGCGGGGCCGACGGCGTCCAGACTGGCTTGGACGCCCGGCTCGGCGACGACTGGGGGCTGCTGGCCCTCGGACCGACACTGTCTGATCCGTGGAGCATCGTGGATCCGTACTGGACAGACTTGTGCGCGGTGACATGGCGGTTGCGGCCACTGGGCACCAATGCCACCCTCGGCGCATCCGATCTGGTCGACCTGACCGGGTGGGTGGCCAAGCCGGCGCAGCAACTCAAGACGACCCACTATCTGGTGATCCGCCCCGACCGGTACGTCGCCGCAGTGTTCACCGCTGAGAACGACACCGTCGCCCGTGAGACGCTTCGTTCGTTCGTCCGGCCGCAGCATCACCAACCCAGCCCCCACACCTATCAATCTTCGAACTGAGGAGGACCCACATGACTGATATCACCACATCCGGCGCCGACCGATTCGACGACGTTTTCTGGAAGGCGCAGACCGAACCGATCACGGAGTCCGACGAGTTCCTGCGCCAGATCGCCGCCCAGGCCGACCTGCCCGCGCTCTTGGCGGCCCTGGCGGCTGCCACACGCGACACCACCTTCCTCACCGAGGACCTGCGTCCCCCCCTGCCGCCGGTCGACACGGTGAACCATCCGCATGGTGGCATGACCGCCGCCCAACAGGAGAAGGGCCGCGCGGTCGCCGTCGACGCTCTCAAGCGCCTGCGCGACGAGAAGATCACGTCGGTGGACACCCTCTCCGAGGCTGATGCCCGCGCCATCCTGGTCTTCTTGTCCAATGGCGACCAGACGTATCTCCCCTCGCTGATTCACGAGTTGGATCTCGCACCTGACAAGGGTGGACGCCCTGACGGCAGCATGGGCGACCTGCCCGGCGCATCCGACTTCGAGGTCCTCGTGGTCGGCGCCGGAGTGGGCGGAATCGCCGCTGGTTACCGGCTGAGCCAAACCGGATTGCCGTTCACGATGATCGAGGCTACGGACGGCGTCGGCGGCACGTGGCTGAAGAACAGCTATCCCGGGGTTCGTCTGGACACCCCGACCTTCGGGTATTCGTACTCCTTCGCCCAACGCTCCGACTGGCCGCATCAGTTCGCGACCGGTGGCGAGATCTGTGACTATCTGTGCCAGGTGGCCGACCGGGCCGGGTTGACCCAGAAGATCGAGTTCTCGACCCGGTTGATCAAGGCCGTGTGGGACGAGCAAGCCTGCGTGTGGCGTGTCACCACACGCGACGCCAGCGGAGCCGAGCGCGAACGGAGTTTCTCCGCGATCATCTCCGGGTTGGGCCAGCTCGACATCGCCAACATCCCCGAGATTGAGGGGATGGCCGACTTCAAGGGTGAGACTGTTCACTCGGCGCAGTGGCGTGAAGGCATCACGTGGAAGGGCAAGAAGGTCGCCGTCATCGGGACGGGCGCCAGTGCGTACCAGATCGCACCGGCCATCGTCGACGACGTTTCCGAACTGCTCGTCTTCCAGCGCCACGCCCCCTGGATGCTGCCGACCCCGGCGTACCACGAACCGGTCTCGGACACCTTCGCGTGGCTGGTCCGCAAGGTCCCGCACTACGGGCAATGGTATCGACTGTGGGTCACGCTGACGGGCATCCCCGGGCGCTTCCACACTGTCACCATGGAAGACGATTGGAAGGGCGCACCGCTGAGCGTATCCTCCACCAACCAGAAGGTGCGCGAGGAATTGATCGGACGGATGAGGGTCCAGTACGAGGGACGTCCCGAACTGCTGGAACTGGCCATCCCCAGCTATCCGCCGGGTGCCAAGCGGATGCTGCGCGACAACGATGTCTGGGCGGCGGCTCTGTGCGCTCCCCAGACAACCGTGGTGACCTCCCCCGTCGCACAGTTCACCGAAGACGGCATCGTCACCCAGGACGGGGTCGAGCACAAGGTCGACCTGGTCATCTTCGCCACGGGATTTCGTCCCTCGGACTACATGGATGGTGTCGAGGTCGTCGGACGTGGCGGGGTCGAGTTGCACGACTTCTGGAACGGCGACGCACGGGCGTATAACGGCTTGTCAATCCCGGGATTCCCCAACCTGTTCCTGCTCTACGGGCCCAATGTCGGCGGCGTGGTTGCGGGCAGCCTGCTGTTCATGATCGAGCGGGCCACCGAGTTCTCCATCAAGGCCATGCGTGAGGTACTGGCCCGCGGAGCGCATGGAATCGATGTACGTCCCGAGGCCTTCGACCAGTTCGTGGCCTGGGTCGACTCCGCCAATCGGCGGATGGCCTGGGGCCAGCCCTACGTCCACACCTGGTATCAGAACGCCACGGGCCGGGTCTCGCAGATCTGGCCGTACACCAATGTCGAATACTGGGACGTGACCGAGACGGTCAAGCCCGACGACCACGAGTTCCTGTAGGAGACACCGGTGAGTGCCACGCTGCCAGGACCCAGCTCGAACGCGAGCCCACCTCGTCAAACGATCGAGGTGGCCACCGGGCTGGGTCCGGTCGCGGGCACCGTGGTCGATGGCGTGGCCGACTTTCGTGGAGTGTGTTACGCCAGTGGAACCCGGTTCGGCGAGTCGGCCGATCCGGTCCAGGCTCAGATGACGCCGGCCGCTTTCCCACAGCGGCCTGGGATGCTCAACGCACTCCTCGGCGTCGCGCTGGGTGAGTTAGGGCAGAGTGAAGACGCCTTCACAGTACGCATCCAGGCCCCGCTGGGGGTGACCGGCGCGCCGGTGATCGTCTTCATCCCCGGCGGGGCTTTCACCTCCGGATCGGGCGAGGCACGGTGGTTCTCGTCTGCGGACTGGGTGTGCAACGGCCAGGTGGTCCTGGTGAGTGTCAACTACCGGCTGGGCGCCCTGGGCACCATCTCGCCTGATGGCGATCCATCCGGGTCCGCGCGAGCTTTCCGCGACCTCAAACGGGCAGTGCGGTGGGTGCACTCCAACATCCGACTCTTCGGCGGAGATCCCGACAATGTGACCCTGTCGGGTGACTCAGCCGGAGCGTGGTACGCCTACGGATTGGCGTCCACGCCAGACCTGGCTGGGCTCATCGCCAGAGCCCTCCTGATCAGCCTGCCCCGGCTCGACCCGCTCTCCCGTGAGGATGATGCGGCCCGTCGAACCGGGTTTCTGGAGGGGTTGGGCGATGAGGCCAGCCGGGTCGACTTATCCGACACCGCGGTGGAGCGGATCCTCGATGCCCAGGTCTCGGCTGCCGCCAGCTATCGGGGCAACGGTATGGCGTTCACCCCGGCGGCCTGCGACGACCTGCCACCCTGGCTGACCGACTACGACCTGTCGGGGCCGGCCTTGGGCCTGAACAATCTGCTCGTGCTCACCAGCACCGATGAGGCGGCGGCATTCCTGCAGGGGGCGCCCCGGGAGCGCTTCACGTCGGCGTACGTGGATGATTTCACTGCCCAGCACTTCACCAAACCCTCGGACGTGGCAGCTTATCTGACGATCAGGCGCGGGGTGACATCGCCGTACCGCCGGGTTGTCGATCTGTCCACCCTGCATCAATTCCGCTTGCCAGCCCTGCAAATCGCACGAGCCGCGGCGGCTTCGGGCACCACTGTGAAGGTGGTGCGTTTCGGGGTACGCAGCCTGGTGCCCGAGTTGGGGTCGCCGCACTGCATGGTCCTGCCGTTCCTGTTCGGCGGCCGGTCCGCCTGGCACGACGCCCCCATGCTCGCAGGTCTGGATCCTGCCCTTTTCGATCGCGCTCAGGCGGACCTGCGCGAAGTCGTCCTGGCCTTTGTCAGGGATTGGCCCGGTGATCGGCTGGTGGGAGGGCCGCTGTATCCGTCGACCCTTGATATCGACGAGATAGGCGTGCGTGTGACGCCCCCAGATGACCAAGAGCTGGCCTTGATTGACGTGGTTAGATAACTACCACCGGGGCACCAATGAAGATCGATGTCCCACACACCAAGAGATTATATAAAATCCATTGACAAATGTCTTATATTATTTAGGATATACCGAGAGAGGTGCCGATTGGGTGCAGAGTGAGGGGGCGCAAGCCCGAGTGAGAAGGAGCATTGCATGAAAATTTCGGAACAAATCGCCACGTCGAAAATGAGTGGCCTGCAACTGAGAGCGGTGATTCTGGCCATCGCCATGGTTGTCCTCGATGGGTACGACTTGGCGGTGATGTCCTTCACCGCACCCTTCGTCCAGAAAGACTATGGGACGAACAACAGTCTGTTGGGCCTGGTGATGTCCGGAGCGTTAATCGGGATGTTCGTGGGCTCGGTCCTTGTCGCACCGCTGGGAGACCGCTTCGGCCGGCGCAATCTCGCCATGGCCGCCACCGCCACCGTGATGGTGGGCATGGCCATCGGCCCGATTGGAAAAGATATGGCCGTTTTGCTCGCCTCCCGCATCGTGACGGGTGTGGGCATCGGCATGCTGATCGCCATCGTGGGTGTGATCCTCGCTGAGTACACCAACAAGCGTTCTTATCCCATCGCCATGGGCTTCTCCGCCGCCTCCGTGAACATCGGGGCCGCCTTGGGCGCTGGAATCATCGGACCGATGATCACCGCCGCACCGTTCGCCACCCTGGCCTATCCGTTCGGCGGATGGCGCTTCGCTTTCACCATCGGCGCCGCACTGGCTCTGGTTACCTTCATTGGCACCGTAGTATTGTTCCCCGAGTCGATTACCTGGTTGGCAGAAGGCCGTGCCAAAGACTCCCTCCCCCGCTTGAACCTGTTGCTCGGCAAGATGAGCCAACCCATCCTGCAAGAACTTCCCCCCACCGAATCCGCCGAAGTCAACCAGAAGGGCGCCATCAGGACAGTCTTCGCACCCGGTGTGCGCTGGAAGACGATTCTGATGGTCATCGGCTACATCGCGTTCATGATCACGTTCTACTTCGTCAACACCTGGGTGCCCAAGACGATCACCGCCGCCAACCCGTTGGCTTCCGGGGCCCCCAACATGACTCTGTCCGCCCCCTCCACCCTGGCGACCAGCGTCGGCGGCATGATCGGTATGGTCCTGTTCGGCGTGATCGCCCTGAAGGTGAACGTACGGCCTCTGACCACCATCTTCGTCGTGTTGGGCGCAGCCGGTGTGATCTGGTTCGCCATGAGTGGCACCCAGGTCCCGACCGCCTTCATCCTCATCGGCGTCGCGTCCTTCTTCTTCAGCGCCGGCACCAGCGGTTTCTACACCATCGTCCCGCGACTATATCCGACACTGGCTCGGGCAACCGGGTACGGCATCGTTATCGGCGCCGGGCGTCTGGGCGGCATCGCAGCCCCGATCCTCGGTGGCATGGTCTTGGATGCTGGATTCTCCATCAAAGCGGCCTTCACGATCTTCGCCATGCCATTGCTCGTCGCTGGCCTGAGTGTGCTGATCCTGCACATCGGCTCGCGTCGCAAGGAGGTGGAAATCACCCACGCGGTACCGCAACCCGCCTGACGGGCGCCACTGCAACAATTAAGCTACCTTCGAACCCATCCACCGATCGCCTTCCTGACGGGCGATCGGTGGATGTGGTTGAAGGATTAAACGGTAGTTGTGTCGATCAGATCGTCACGGTTTGACCGGTGATTCCACTTCTCAGACAGCGGATGTAGGCCAAGCCCAACTGCTCACCGGTGATGATGGGCCAGCCGGGGAACGCTTTGATGGCCTCGGCGGGTGTGCCTTCCACCAGACTGGGGCTGACCAGGTTAATGCGCACCGCGTCGGGCCACTCAGTGGCGGCAGCACGTACCCAGGCTTCGAGGGCGCCGTTGACCATGCTCAGGGAGGAACCACCCAGGATGGGATCAACCGCGGTCGTGCCCGAGGTCAGGACGATGGCTCCACCCGGGCGGATCACGCCGCGCGAGGCCAACGCCAGGTTGACCTGGCCCATGAGTTTGTCTTGGAGGCCGAGGGCATATTTGGACTCGTCGCCCGCCACGGGCTCGACATCCTTCAGAGCCACGAAGTTCGCGCGTCCGGCGACGCTGACGATCGCGTCCAGAGGACCGACGCTGGCCAGTACGGCGGTGACGGACGCTGGGTCAGTCAGATCCAGGCGGACATCGGCATTGTGTCTTGACGCAGTGATGACATCGTAATACTCCAGGAGGGCCTGGTGGACGGGGCGGCCGATGGCGCCGCTCGCGCCGACGAGCAAGAGCTTGGGACGAGTGGTGTCCATGGGTGTCAGCTTTCTCGGGAGGTCGTGGCAGTTGTCGCGGGGGTGGGTGAGGGGAAGAAGGAGCCGCCGACAGCCCAGTTGTGAGGCGCATACTCGTCGAACATCACATAGACGTGTCCTGGCTGGGCACCCAGCAGGCGGCACATCATCTCCGTGACTTCATCGGCGACTTGCTGCTTGACTGCTGGGCTGCGGCCCTCCAACAGTTCGATGCGGACGGTGGGCATAGGGGACTCCTTCTGTTTCAGTTGCGACGGGTCAACGCATAGTTGGCCGGGTTGAGTGCGGGTTTGCGCCCGCTGACGATGTCGGCGAGCAGGGAGGCCGAGCCGGCGGCCATGGTCCAGCCGTACGTGCCCTGGCCTGTGTTGAGGTACAGATTGGCGATGGGAGTGGTGCCGATGATGGGAGTGCCGTCTGGGGTCATCGGGCGAAGTCCGGTCCAGAATTTCGCTTGGGTCAGGTCTGCCGCTCGGGGATACCACTGGGAGTAGATGTCCATGATCTGCTTGGTGCGGCGGCGCTGGATGGTCAGGTCATCCGAGACCTCGGCCACACCGGCCACGCGGATGTGGTCGTCGAAACGCGCGATCGCCAGCTTGCTGCCGTCATCGAGGACCGCACGCCGCGGGGCCACGTCCAGGTTCGCCAGCGGCGCGGTGAATGAATAGCCCTTCACCGGATAGACAGGCACCCGGAAGAGCTTGTTGAGCAGTCGCCCGGTCTCGGAGCCAGTGGCGAACACGTACGCATCGGCGGTGAAGCGCTGGTCCCCGGCGCAGACAGCCTGGACTCGGCCACCGGCCACCTCGACGCGGGTGATCGCCTGTGACTGAACGAAACGTACTCCCTGTTCTTGGTTCCACCGCATCAGATCGGACGTGAAAACCTGGCAGTCACCGGAGGAGTCGTCGCGGACCAACAGACCGCCGGCCAGCGGGCCCTTGGCCTCTTTCAGGCCTGGCTCCAATTCCCGTACCTCGTCGGGGCTGAGCCACTGGGCATCGAAACCCATGTCGTGCAGGGCCTGCGCATGGTGGCTCGCCCCCTCGACTTTGGCCGGATCGCGGAAGAGCACGAGACTGCCCGCATCCCGGCGCCCGTACTGGCGAACTCCAGTGTATTGTTCGATGTCATCGAGGCGTTGGCGGCTGTAACGGCTGAGCGGCACCATGCGATCGCGGTTGCGGACGTACTGCTTGGTGCTGCATTGGCGCAGCATCCCCCACAGCCAACTGATCTGGCTGGCGGAAAAGTTCAGCTTGAATCCGATGGGCGAATCCGACTGGAAGAAGGAGCGGATCGCCATGGTGGGCAATCCAGCCTCCCCCCAAGGATTGCTGTGAGCGGCAGATAGGAAACAGCCATTGGCGTGGCTGGCTCCCCCAGCCGCCTGGTCGCGGCGTTCGATGACGGTGACCTCATGGCCCTGTCGCTTCAGTTCACAAGCGGTGGTGACCCCGATGACTCCGGCACCAATAACGAGGATGTTCATGTCGACTCGGCTCTTAGCCCGGGTGCATCAATTCATGACTGCGACGCCAGCAACCGGTGCATCCGGGCTCAGGAATGTTTTCGTTGCTGATCAGTCACGCTAACAGGGGGCATGTCTTCGTCGCAACCCTGTGTCAACCAGTGACTGTTCCCCGGGGGGCAGCGACGAGACCACGTGAGGCCGAGAGGTCCATCTCCCTGCGACGAAAAGCACGACCATGGAGCCAAGGCCCAGGAGCACCTCCATCATGGCGATCGGTCCCCGGGACATCAGCATTGTCACCACCGAAACGATGAACACGGCATACCCCACTGCGAAAGCCACCCTGCCCTGGCAACACAGCCAGTATAGAACATAGCACAATAAGTGCAACTAATGCTCGTTGTCAATCGCAAGTCGGGGCGCCGTCACATCTTTCACCACCGTGCGCACTCCCAGCTCAGGCGCCATCGGCCAGGCTGGCTCATTGGGCCCGGTAGCTACTGCGTACCCGCGACTGGTCCGGCTCAGCGCCGGGACATTTTCTCCTTGGCCCACTTGCCCACCCGCTCCCATGCGGAGCCGAAGTGGTCGTCGGTGACGGTGTAGGTCCAGGTCGCGCCGGGGCGGTACTGCTCGACAGCGCTCAGGTCTAGCTGGCCATCGATCACGTCCGCCGCTTCGAGGATGTCGGCTGCCAGGGCCACGGCCTCGTCCAACAAGGGGGTGACGTGGTCGGCGATCAGGGTGTTGAACGCCTTGTCGGGCTCCTCACCGGCCAAGCGGCGCAGGTGGATGCCCTCACGCACCTCGGCGGCGTAGGCCAAGTGGTCGCTCCAGAACCGGTCCAGACACAGGAGCAGTACGTGGCGCACGGTGCGGGACAGCTCCTCCTCGTCCATGGATTCCTTCAACTCGGCCATGCGCTCCTCGGCCACCTCGGTCACCCAGGGCATCCCGGAGTCCAGGCAGAGGATCTCCTGTCGAAGTGACATTAATCCTTGGCGTTGATCGGCCAGCAGGCGTCCGTACTTCTCCGACAGTTCTCTCAAATTGCGCTGCTGTGCGTTGGAGACGCGTTGGGCGTGGCCCATCAACTGGACAAGTTGTTTGTCGTGCACCACTCCGTCATCGTCAACGTGTGACGGTGTGCCCGGTTCGGTGAAATCCCGGATCAGGTCGTCATCCAGGCTTGTCAGGAAGACCGTACGCCCAGGATCGCCTTGTCGGCCCGACCGTCCGCGCAACTGGCCGTCCAGACGGGGGTTGGAGAAACGGGCGAGCCCGACGATCAGCAGTCCGCCGAGTTCGGCGGCGCCGGCCCCCAGGCGGATGTCGGTGCCGCGGCCCGCCATCTGCGTGGAGACCGTGATCCGGCCCACCGTGCCGGCTTCAGCGATGATCTCACCCTCGGCTTGGTCGTTCTTGGCGTTGAGGACCACCGCGTCCAGCCCCTCCTCGGCGAGAATTTCGGCGAACTCCTGGGATCGGGCGACGGACTGGGTGGCGACCAGGATGGGTTGTCCCTTCTCGTGGGCTGCCAGGACGGTCTCGACGGCTGCCACATCACGCTCGACACCGCTGGCGTACAGGATGTCCGGGGAGTCGACGCGCACGCACCTCTGATTGGGCGGCAGGGGGCCGACGCTGACACGGTAGAGGTCGTAGATCTCCTCGGCGGCTGAGACCAGGGTGGCGCTCATGCCGACGACGATGGGGTACATCCCGACGAGATCCTGGACCAGGATTTGGTCCAGGATTCTCACATGAGCCGTTGTTTTCAGGCGCTCTTTCGCTTCGACGGCCTCTTGCAGCCCCTCGGGCCAGCGTCGCAGGGCATCCACCCGGCCGCGCGACGGGCTGACCAGGCGTACCCGGCCATCCTCGACCACATAGTCCACGTCTTTGACCACGACAGCCTGAGCATACAAAGCAGTATTTGCTTCTGCCAGTACCTGGTGGTCCTCCCCGAACAGATCGCTCACGCCGAACTGTTGTTCCAGCTTCGCCAACCCCGGCTCCTCCAAGTGGACGGTGCGCCGGTCCTGGTCAACCTGAAAATCGACCCCCTCGACCAGCGTTGCCGCGAAGCGGGCCATGTCGCGCTGTGGGCCTGCTTCTTCCTCGGCAGACCCCGCGAGGACCAGCGGCACCCGGCCCTCATCCAACAGTACGGCGTCAGCCTCGTCCAGGATGGCCGCTTCGGTGGTGATGCCCAACATGTCAGCCTCATCAAGGACGAGACGGTCGCGCAACTGGTCGAAGCCCGCCTCAATGACGGGGATGTAGACGACATCCGCGGCGTACTTCCCAGGCCGTTCGGACCGGGGTGTCCGCGAGGTGATGGCGGACACGCTTACCCCGGCTAACTCCATTACCGGTCCCATCCAGGTCGCGTCCCGGGTGGCCAGATAATCGTTGGCCGCCAGGACATGGACCCGGTTCGCGTCCTTCACGAGCCCGACTGCCGCGATGGCGCCAACCAGGGTCTTGCCCTCGCCTGTGGCCATCTCCACCGAGGTGCCCCGTACCATCGCGGCCACCGCCCGCAACTGGACATCGAAGGCCCGCAAGCCCACAGCACGCTCGGCCAATTCGCGCATCACCGCGAGAAACTGGACCAACTTCTGGTCGGATTCGGTGAATCTCGGCCCGAGAGCGTCCAACCGCTGCCGCAACTGGTCGTCACTGGCCGACGCCATCTCAGAAGCCAGCTTGGTCGCCCGGTCAGCCATGCCCTGGGTCCAGCGAAGGTTCTCAGTGCCCGGAACCCGGACGACCAAGCGCCGGATCCTCTCGATCACGTCCATTTTCTCGCCAGCGTCCACCGAATTCCACACAAGCACCTCCTATTTGCCACGTCTCGGGGGTGCCGTCTCCAGGTCCGGACACCGCCGGGAAATATGCGACCACTCTATCGGCTGGCGGCCATCGAAGAGTGGACACCACTGTCGCCCGATCATTCAGTCTTCATTGTCAATCATGAGTCGACTCACGACCCTTCACGGCTACTGCGCGACGCCAGCGATCGGTGAATCCGGTGGATTCGGGTCATACTGTGACCTCGCCGGAGGCCACGCACATTGCTGGCTCATTGATACTGAGCGGGCCGATGTCGCAGGCCGGGCCCAGTTTGTCATCGGTCACGTGAGCGGTGGTCAAGACGGGGGTTCCTGTGATGATCGGTTGCCCATCCTCGTCGAGGACCACGTAGGTGACCGTATAAGCCCAGGTAACAATGGTGCCTGCCACGAGGGTTCCACCACTGGGAAGTAGTGTGCACAGACGTTGGTCGATGCTTTCCTTGTCGCGATGGTCAGCCGGGCAGATCCAGCCTGTTTTCTGCACTTCGAGGTCACCGACGGGAAAGAACTGGAATCCATCCACCAGCGGCTGGTCAGCGGTCTTGCCGTCGACATTGACCGAGATCGTGTAGACGCCCGGAGAATGGGCTGGGATGGCTGCGCACGTCAGGTCGGACACCGAGGTCACGGTCACACCGGTGGCGGGCTGGTCACCAAAGAGGAGTTGTGTGATAGGAACGTCGTACGTCTGGCCGTCCAGGTAGCCGATCATCGAGTCACTTTGGGGATGCTTGGTCAGTGTGCCGGTGGTTGGGTCGTACCAGCCGTACACCGTCTGGTCCGACTCCGTCCAGGCGGCCGGCAGGTCGCCCGTACCACCGTCGTCGACCAGCAGGCCATCGAGACTGAGACCGTCCAGCATGGTGACGAACTGAGTGCCCGTCACCGAACACGGGGTCCCGCCGACCATCAGCCCTTTGTCTGGACTGATCGACGTGACGCTCACCGGTGGTCCCACGTACGTGTACGTGAAATCCTGACTCACCATCGAGGTGCCATCCCGCCTCCTCCACGCGACGCTGACCGTGGCGTCCCCGGCTCCGTTGCCACCCAACATTGATGGAGGCACAACGCAGGTGGTCGTCATGCTGTCCACCACAGTGACGGAGGAGCAGGCGGCACTGACCTGCATTCCCGCGCTGTTCTGGCCGGTGAACGTGACCGACATCCTCTCTGAGGCGCCGGGGCCATCAGGACCCTGGATGACACCGGCCGGGGTATTAGCGGCATCCGAGACGCTGGCGTTGCCGAAGAATCCGCCAGTGATCGAGTCATACAGGCCGTATGTGCCAGTGGTCACATTGTAGACAGGCACGCCGTTGAAAATGGTGATGGGAGGGTCGGCCAACGTGGCACTGTCCTGGATCTGAAAGGTGTAGATCCGGCCATCAAAGTATCCTGCATTGTTACCACCAACGATGATGGAGCTGCTACCGCCCTGAACCGGAGTGTTGATGGGCGTGCCGCCGTTCATTTGTGCGGAATCCCTGCCCGAGACCACTGTGACGGGCGTGACGTAATCACTGACTGAGCCCAAGATCACTGTGCTGTTTGTATTACCGGTGAAAGCGTAGTCGTACGACTGTGTGATGAGCTCCTCACGCAGAAGGTTAGTGGTAGTCACGTGCGAATACAGTCTCGCGCTGCCTCCCCCCCAGATGGTCTGCCCGTTAGTCAGCGACGCCGGACCGGGAGTATACGTCACGGTGACCTGCGTCGTCAGCTGGAAGGGAATCCGGGTGTTGATGGACGGGTGGTACCATGTCCCCTCGTCCTGGACAAATTGCAGGTACGGGACGGGGATGAAGCTCCTCGCGCCCATGCTGGTGCCCTTGATGGTCAGAACATCGCCGCCGTGTACCGGACCGGAGTCCGGAAAGACCGAATCGACGGTCATCGGATCGGGTTGGTACTGGAACTTGAACGCCGTGTTGGTCTGGACAGTGGCGGTCTGATCGGTCCATGTGATGGTCACAGTGGCGTCGCCGCTGCCATCGTCATCGAACATCGTCTCCGGGATCACGCACGTGGCATTCGTGGGACTGATCACCGTCACATCCGTACACGGTTTGGACACCGTCGTGCCGTCCGTGTTTTTCCCGGAAAGTGTGACAGTCATCAGATGTGGTGTCGGTCCCGAGAGAACGCCAGTAGCACTGGTGGTGAACGTGCCCGTCACCGTGTTGTACAAGCCGTATGCGTTCGTAGCCGTGTCATAAACTGGCACGCCGTTGTAGACGGTGCTTCCGCTGCGAGTGATCGAAAAGGCCTTGAGCCTGCTCGCGAACCCGATGCTGCTTTCCGCCACACCGATCTGGATGCCACCCGCACAGCTCGTGCCCGCCGAAGAGACAATCGTCACGGGGGTGCCGATAGTCGCAGGGTTCATGGTGAACGTGGCGCCAGGCACGGCCTGATTCAATTGCTGCTCTGTCGACGAGTACTTGTCGTAGATCGAATACAACCCGCACTGTGGCTCAGTGTTCCCAGCGGGGATGATTGCCCAAATCCACTGTGTGGCTGTGGATTGAATCTGGTAGGTGGCCGACACCGAGATACCTGAAGCATTATTAATGCCCGTGTTGATGACCGGAGACGAGTTATCCACTGACGAATTGACAAACTCCAAGTACGCAACGGGCACGTACTGGCCGTACCCAAAATCGGTGCCGGTGATCGTCAGCAGACCCTGCCCCTCGACCAGGCCCACGCGCGGTCTGATGTCGGTCACCACCCCACCGGCAGCGTCAGACTCGACAGACTCCTCGAACTCCATGAAGGGTACGAGCAACACAATGACGATGATCCCAAGCAGTATCGGGTGATACCGAGTCAACCGCTTGGGCACAGTCTTCTGCATGTGCCACTCCTATCCCGCGACGACACAGCAACCCACCCTGTACGAGCATCGTCATTTATCTCAATGATGCCAGGCAGTTTCCCACAACCCAAGGGCATCACTGAATTATCACTGAGCCACCGGGAACGAGGATCACTGAAGGAGTCTGCTGAAGGGTATTGCGCTCCCCGATTGTATACGTATACACTGCTCATGAGTTCGCAGAATTCCGCTCGCCAAGGAGGCAACATGAATGTAGCCACAGCCGCAGATAAAGGCGCTGCTGCCCTACTGATTGACCAAGGAATAGTGTCACCTGAAGCAGAATTGGCAAGCCGCGTCCTGCAAGGGCTGAGCGCAGTATTCGTACTCCTGATGGCCAGCCGCAACCCACCGATCCAAGAGATCGACGCTGCGCTGACCCGAGTAGGTGAATGGGCTGGAGAACTCAGCCACACCGTCGCATCTTCGCCCCAAGGCCGGTCGCAGCGCGAACTCATCCACGTGAGCACCGATCTGAATCGTGCTCTCGGCGCACTTCAGGACCTCCTGTATCCCGGGGCCCCTGGACACGCTTCAGATCGTGTTTGCGCAGCAGGAGGCTTGTTGCAATCTGCTGCGGCACACATGGACCAGATGCGTGGCATCTCTGCTATCCGAACTGAGTTGGCCTCCTGCGGTTGCGCGGCACACACTCAGAACCTCTCACAGACAAGGAACAACCTATGAAAAACCCCGACTACTCCATCTGGGTCCTTGAATACGCGTACGTACCCGACTATCCCGTGTCTGGAGTGCTGTATGGCGCCCACAATCAGGGGACACTCAAACTCCCCTATGGCTATGTCGTCCTGAAGAGTTCTGACCGAACAGTCATGGTGGACGCGGGATACAACTACCAGCAGTACGGCAAGGTGCTGGCTGATCGCTTCGGAGTGATTGAATGGCAGAGCCCTGCCACGGTGCTCGGTGAGATCGGTGTGCAGCCCGAAGATGTCAGCGACATCATCATCACACACGCTCACTTCGATCACTTCGGCAATGTTGGAGACTTCCCCAACGCCACAGTCCACATCCAAGAGCGCGAGTTCTCACAGTGGCTGTGGACGTTGACCCTGCCGCCTCAGTTCGGCTGGCTCCAGGGAGCACTCAACCCGGATGACATCGTTCTCGGCGCACATCTGGCCGCCGAAGGACGCTTGCACTTGGTCGACGGAGATGTTGAGAACCTCTTCCCCGGCATTGATGTTCGGGCTGAACTGGATTCGCACACGTTCGGTTCCCAGTACGTCGTGGTGAACAATGGGGGCGGCAAAGATCCATGGGTGCTGGCCGGAGATCTTCGCTACGTGCGCGAGAACATCACCGGTTTCAATGACGACGGTGTCTATGTCCCCGTCGGTCTGGCTGCCGGAAGTCAGTTGAATCTGCTCCGGGCCAGTGACCACATGATGGAAGCCGTCGATCGCGTGGAGAAGCGGGTCATCGCGGTACACGATGAGCACCTCGAAGAGATGTTTCCCTCGCGAAAAAGCAAGCATGGCCTGGCCATCGTAGAGATCACACTCGCACAACACGAGGCGTCACGTGTTTGATGATGTGCCGTTCATCACAATCCGAGACATAGCCAAGCAGTTCGGCGCCACTCGGGCTCTGGACGGGGTCAGTCTTGATCTGCGACGGGGAGAAGTCCACGGGATTCTGGGCGAGAACGGCGCTGGGAAGTCAACGCTGAACAAGGTGCTGGCAGGGGTGCTCGTGCCTGACACGGGAACGGTCGAGATTGACGGTGAGAACATCCAACTCGGCCGTCCCAAGCAATCCCGCGCTGCCGGACTGGCCATGGCGTACCAAGAACTCAGTGCACCGCCCAACATCACAGTGGCCGAGAAGCTCTTCCTCCCCAAGCTGCCTGTTCGGCTGGGGATAGTGTCGCAACGCAAGCTCTATTCGGCTGCCCAAGAGGTCCTGACCGCGTGGGGCAAGCCCGGAATCGACGCCCGAGCGTTGATCGCCAGCCTGAACCTGGCCGATCGACAGCACGTGGAGATCATCGCCGCCATGGCCACCGAGCCCAGGCTGTTGATCCTGGATGAGCCGACGGCGTCCCTGCCCGACACGACCTGGTTATTCGACCGCATTCGCGAGCTTGTGGCACGCGGGACAAGCGTCATTTACATCTCTCACAAGCTTGCTGAAATCCGCGCCATCTGTGATCGCGGCACGGTTCTCCGCAATGGACGTGTTGTCAAACAGTTCGATCCGAAGACGGCCGATGAGCGAGAACTCGTCGAATACATGATCGGTCGTTCCTTGAATCAGGCGTTCCCGGACAAACCGGACAGGGCCGAGCATCAGGCACCCCTGGTGACCGTCACAGATCTGTCCATCGCAGGCAAAGTCCATCACCTATCAATGACCATTTGTCCCGGGGAAATCGTGGGAGTGGCTGCTCTGGAGGGGCAAGGACAGAAGAGCCTTTTCTACGGACTGGCTGGGTTTGTCAAGGCCGATACTGGAAGTATCACCGTCGGCAGTGGCAGTACCCCCGCCCGCAAAAACTTCTCTTTGGTGCCCGAGGACCGAAAGACCGAGGGTCTTTTCCTCACCCTGACTGCCCAGTTCAACCTCACGATCAGCGAGCTACGTCGATGCTCGCCATTAGGCACGATTTCATCCCGCAAAGAAAAGAAAATCGCTCAAGGAGCAGCTCTCGCCGTCAACCTGCCCTCTCCATTCATGACACGAGACATTCAAGACCTGTCGGGCGGCAACCAACAAAAAGTGCTTCTCGGCCGGGTGGTCCTGAGCGCACCGAAGTGCCTGTTGCTGTTCGACCCGACTCGTGGCGTCGATGCGGCAACCAAGGTGGAGATCTACCACATGACTCGGGAATTCGCGCAGCAAGGAGGCGCCGTCCTCATCTACTCGACCGAAATTCCGGAACTGGTCGGGCTGTGCGATCGTGCCTACACCATGTATGGCGGTCGGATCAATGGCGAGTTCGGCGGCGAGACCCTCACGGAGAACGCTCTGATGGCCGGTGCGCTGGGCCATGGCGAGAAGGTGAGCGCGTCATGAAACCAAGGCAGAGCAGACGGGCGCTGAGTGACAACAGCAAAGCCACCGTTGGAATCGCAGCTGGGATCTTTGTGCTGCTCTATCTCCTCCTCACCTTGGTGTCACCCATCTCAGCGACCTCGTTCATCATCAACAACTTCATCGTCCTCACGACACCACTGGCCTTTGCCGCCAGCGGAGTGACGCTTGTGCTCCTGATCGGCGGATTCGACCTGTCCGTGGCTGGCAGCATCAGCCTCAGCAACGTGATCGCAGCAACAACCATGGCAGCGCATCCTCACAGTTCCTGGGGCATCGCCTGTCTCGTCCTGGTGATGGGAGCGGTCATCGGATTGGTCAACGGTGTTTGCGTGGCTGTGTTTGGCTTGCCGGCACTGGGGGTGACCCTGTCCACAAACTTCATTCTGGCCGGGATAGCTCTGGCCGTACTTCCCGCACCCGGAGGGTCGGTGCCAGCCGCATTCGCGAGTGTTCTATCCGGAACCATTGGTGGCACGATCCCAGTGGCATTGCTCGCACTTGTTGGTTTTAGCTTGTTGTGGCTGCTGTTCATCAAGTCTCGGACCGGGATGAGCGCACTGGCCATCGGTGGAGATGTCAAAGCCGCGCGGCTGTCGGGGATTGCGGTGCGGCGAGTTCAAATCGTTGTGTACGCCTTGGCGGGACTGTGTTACGCGGCCGCCGGTCTCTACTTTTCCGCACTGACAGCCACGGGGTCGCCCACCTCTGGGAGTTCGTTCCTCCTGACCGCATTCGCAGCAGCAGCACTGGGCTTTGTCAGCTTCCGCGGTGGCAGGGGAAGCGCGATTGGGGCGATCTTCGGGGCTGCGACACTCACGGTGATCCCCAAGTTTCTGTTCGCCTGGGGTATCGCAGACTTCTGGGTGGGTGCGTTTCAGGGCCTGGTCATCCTCGTCGCCTTGACCATCCCTTGGTTGACAACAAAGATCGCTGGTCTTCGAAAACGGGACGGGGAAGAAGTCACCGTGGGATCGGGACCAACGCAGAGCATCTCGGCGATGGCCGAGACAGCGTGAGGAGGAGTTATGCAGCCGGTCAACGTTCAGCCATCTGACGGGTCTGGTTCTGCCGTCTTGGCGGAGCACTCGACCACGTCACGCCTGGCCACCATCAAGACTCTGCTCCAGCCAGTGCTCGGCAAGCTCGCCGTCCCGGCCGTCTGGGCGCTGGTCCTGGTGATGATCCCCTTGTCGAGACTGTTCAGCTCCTATTTCCCCTCATGGTCGCTCGTCTCGAACACCATCACCCTCGGGTTGTTCCTCACGGTGATCTCTTTCGGACAAGGCCTGGTGATTCTCAGCGGCGGCATCGACTTGTCAGTGCCCTCAGTGATCGCCGTGGCAGCATTCTTCACTGGCTCACTGGCCTCTAGCGGCTGGGCGACAATCCCCGCTGCCATCTGCGGGGTGGCAATCGGCTCGCTGATCGGTTTGGTCAATGGACTGATCATCGCCCGGTCAACGTTTCCGCCTTTCATCGTGACGCTGGCAGTGTCGACCATCGGCTCGGCACTCTTGCTGGGAATCAGTGCGGGCAAGCCCGGTCAGACGGCGCCCAGTGGCTTGAGTTCGTTATTTGATGGAAGCCTGTCGATTGCCGGAATCCCGTTCTCAGCGGTACTGCTGCTGCTGGCAATCCTGGTCGGGTCGTGGATCCAGTTCCGTACCAGGCTCGGCCGACGTACGTACGCAATCGGCAATAGTCCACAAGCCGCCGTGTATGCAGGGGTACGGGTACGCATCACCCTCGTCATGGTGTATTGGCTCGCGGCGATCGGATACGGGATAGCCGGGGTTCTGCTCATGGGTTACGGTTCGGGATCGGATCTGAATCTCGGCGCGACCTGGCTTCTGCCCAGCATTGCGGTCGTCGTGGTCGGCGGTTCATCGATCGCCGGGGGAAATGGCAACTATCTGGGAACCGTTGGCGCGGCCCTTCTGATCACCATCATCGGCATCGACATCAACGCAGTCGGCCTCTCCCAAGGTTTCAAGCAGGCCCTCTACGGGGCAGTCATTTTCATTGCGCTCGTACTGGGACGACTGGGACGTGGCCGGGAATAGCCACCTCCCCAGGCTCGCGCTTGAGTCCATTCATCAACAATCCAAACGAAAGGTAAGAATGAGAATTCGTAAGAGAAAGGGTCTGCTGATCGCCGCATCGTTCGTGACAGCTGCCAGCCTGGTGCTGGCCGGTTGTTCTGGCGGCAGCACCAACACTGGCAACGGTAGTAAAGGGAAGATCTACCTCAATCTGAGTTATAGCGGCAATAACTGGCAGGACCAGGCGGCTAATCTCGCCATGTCTGTGGCCGAGTCGCCCGAGGTCCAAGCCAACTACTCAGTGCAGAAGGTCATCTCCGGCAGCGATCCGCAAAAGCAGATCTCTGACATTCAATCCATGATCGCGAGTGGCGCGAAACTCATCGTCTTCTATCCGATCTCACCAACGGCGCTGAACCCCGTGATCAAGCAAGGCTGTGATGCTGGCGTCACTTTTGTCGCCTACGACGGCACGGTGGAAGAGCCCTGCGCCTACAACGTGTCGTACATCACTGGCGCACGCGCCGACAACCCCGAACAAGCCTTCTTTGGAGCACAGACCGCCCAGGGCCTCGTCGATCTCCTGGGAGGCCAGGGCAAGATCATGCTCAATCGCGGCGTCGCGGGCACCTCGACCGACATCGTTCATTACGATTCGGCCAAGGCTGTCTTTGACCAGTATCCAGGCATCCAGATTGTGACGGAGTACTACGGGAATTGGGATTCCAGTGTGAGTCAACAGGAAACAGCCAAAGCCCTGGCAGCTCACCCAGACATTGACGGTGTCTGGTCGGAACTCGGCGAAGACGGTGTTGTGAAGGCCCTTCAGGCGGCCGGCATGAAGGTGCCAGTCACTGGCGAGGACACGAACTACTTCCGCAAGATGCTCTCCCAAGGTTGGCCCGGAGTGTCCTCCGGCTCCCCGCCGGCATCCGGTGGCATCGCGATGAAGGTCGGCCTGAAGATCCTCGCCGACGGTCCCAACAGTGTTCCCCACGACATTGAAATCAACCTTCCCTATGTCACAACCGACACAGCCAAGGCTTGCCCGGGAAGCGAATTCGTCGATGGCTGCAACTTCTTCACCAATGCTGCTGACCAGTTCGTGACTGAAGTTTTCGACCCTGCCTTACTCCCGGAAAGCTCCTACACAGCGGCTATGCAAGTTGCGCCGTTCGACAAGTTGGTACCACTGCCTGACATGTCAAGCTACGCCCAACCGGAGTGGCGCCGCATTTATACCCGCGGTTCCTGCGACGCCGGTTGGAAAGAAGGCCCCGTCACCACGGGCCAGGTTCCCCCGGGTTTGGATGGCTGCGTCCAAGCCTAGATCGGGTTGACAGCAAGCGAAGGGGTGGGGATGGATTGTCGGTGATCCAGCCCCACCCCTTCGTTGTTTGCTTCACAGTTCGCTATGCTCGCGAGGTGCTTCCCCGTTCGATGAGTGTCCATGGAAAGTGAATGGTTCGAGGAGGACTTTCAGGATTCCTCACCCGCTCGATGATCAGCCTGGCTCCCTCGGCTGCCATCTCCCGGCTGGGCTGCCTAATGGTTGTCAAGTCAAACGATGGCCAGGCCGCCATTTCCACGTCGTCATATCCGATCACCCAGCAGTCGGCGGCGGTCATCTTCAACGCACGCATGGCATCAAGGGCTCCGAATGCCATGTTGTCATTCACGCAGAAAATCGCTGACGGACGACGTTTTCGGGCCAGCAGGCTTTGGGTGACATGCAACGCGATATCGTGTGAGAACTCGCCGCTGAATCTGAGACGCTGGGGCACCGGATGGCCAAGCTCTTGCATACGGTCGAGGAATCCAGCCGTACGATCGCGGGAGGTTGTCGCGTTTGGGTCCCCCATGATGATGGCGGCGTCGGTGTGACCATTGCTGTGGAGATAGTCGGCGACAGCCGCACCACCCGATCGATTCTCGCTGAGCACTCTGTCGCACTCCACGCCTTCCACATGTCGATTGATCAGCACCAGGGGAACGTGACCTTTGACAGCGACCTGAAGCTCGGGCGACCTAGCGGTCGCTGTTGTGAAGACGACGCCGTCAACAGCAAATGAAGCGATCGCATTCAGGGCATCAGACTGGCTACCGCCTCCGGCATTCCACATGACGACGCGGAATCCCTGGGAGCCGAGCACCCTCGTGAGTTCGTCGAGAACCTCGGAGTAAAAGGGGTTGCTCAGTTCTGCCACAACAACGCCAATAGCATTGGTACGACGCGTTTTCATGGCCTGAGCCCCAGCATGCGGAAGATATCCGATCTGCTCCATCGCCGCCAGCACTTTGTTTCGGGTAGCCGGAGAGACCTTGGCGGCTGGCGTGAGTACCCTTGAGACCGTTGCCTGCGACACCCCGGCAATGCGGGCGACGTCACGGCTAGTAACCACAAGTTTCCTCTCGAATAACTGTGCTCACGATTCTGCCATGCAGTATACCAATGACTGCTGGCGTCCAGATGCCGCCGCGGGATCGTTGCACATTACCCCGAATGCACCGATTCATGGCTGCTGCGCGGCCCTGTGGAGGCACGCTGGCTCGTCGGGCGTCGTTCAACAGACGTCCAGTCTGCCTTCACGCCACCCGCCGACCCATCGCACCCCCACAGTGTCGCTCGCGACGCCAGCAATCGGTGCATTCG
>WREX01000001.1 GCA_009779115.1 Propionibacteriaceae bacterium | reverse complement strand
TGAAGAAGGCCCGCAAAGCACCGCAGTACTCGAAGCGCTGATGTCTCGCCTGTTCGGCACCGATGGGGTACGGGGCCGGGCCAACGAGGAGTTGACCGCGGAACTGGCCCTGTCCTTGTCAGTCGCGGCAGCCCATGTCTTGGCGGAGGCCGATCCGGGCACCCGGTTGCGTGCGGTCGTTGGACGTGACCCCAGGGCCTCCGGAGAATTTCTGGAAGCGGCGGTCGTGGCTGGTTTGGCCAGTGCTGGTGTCGACGTCATCCGGTTGGGAATCGTCCCCACTCCGGGTCTGGCGTTCCTGGTGACCGAGGTGGGAGTCGACTTCGGAGTCATGCTGTCGGCGTCTCACAATCCCATGCCTGACAACGGCATCAAGTTCTTCGCTCACGGAGGTGTCAAACTTCCCGACGACGTCGAGGATATGATCGAGGCCGAGATGGGCCAGGCCTGGGTTCGACCCACAGGCACCGATGTCGGTCGGGTGAGCAACAATCCCGAACTGGTGGACCTCTATGTCAACCATCTGGTGGCGTCCCTGGGGGCAGATCGTCCTCTCAGCGGTGTGAAGGTCGTGGTGGATCCGGCCAACGGTGCTGCGTCCCGTACTGCTGTGAAGGCTTTCATGACGGCTGGCGCGTCGGTCACGGCCATCCACAACAAGCCGGACGGGCTCAATATCAACGATAATTGTGGGTCCACGCACATTGAGGCCCTGCAACTTGAGGTCATCTCCTCGGGGGCCGATCTGGGGATCGGGCTCGACGGGGATGCTGACCGGTGCATCGCGGTGGACGCCAACGGCCGGGTGGTGGACGGTGACCAGATTCTGGCCATCCTCGCCCTGGCGATGAAGGAGTCGGGTCGCCTCCATCAGGACACGGTGGTTGCCACGGTAATGAGCAATCTGGGTTTCCTCAGGGCAATGGCTGCCCATGGGATCCACGTGGATGTGACCAAGGTGGGGGACCGGTACGTCGTGGAGTCGATGAACGCCAATGGATTCACCTTGGGGGGTGAGCAGTCGGGGCACGTCGTGATGAACGAGTTCGCCAGTACGGGGGATGGCACGCTGACCGGGCTCCACGTGGCCGCCCAACTGGTGCGAACGGGCAAGTCATTGGCTGAACTGGCCTCCATCATGAAGCGACTGCCTCAGGTGATGATCAATGTGGCCGGTGTGGATCGCAGTCGGGCCAACCTGGACCAGTCAGTGGTCCAAGCGGTCACCGCCGCAGAGGCCGAACTGAAGGGAGCCGGACGGGTCGTGCTGCGTCCCTCGGGTACGGAACCACTTGTCAGGGTCATGGTCGAGGCCGACACCGAAGAGCGGGCCCGTGAGGTGGCCCAGCAGCTGGCTGAGGTCGTCAAGGTACGACTGGCGCTGTGACAGGTCGGCCCGGTGGGCCGTCGTTGGTCATTCAGACAAGAACTTGACAGCGGGCTCGCAATACACCGGGCCTGACACGTGCTTGAATCCGCGTACTGCGAAATAGCCGGCCTGGGGGAGCATGTCCAGGGTACGGTCTTGGTCGTCGCGGACAGTGACGCGAACACTGTAGTCGCCTTCCCCCAGTTGCAGGTTCGGCAAAGTCACGATGAACCGCAGGGTTCCAGCTTGTGAGGGCATGGTCCAGGCCAGTGTGCTCCTCGTGTCGGCCTCGACGAAGACTTGGCCGAGAAAGTTCTCGATGGCGATGTTGAGGGCCCAGTCCGGGACGGCAGCGGGGAACTGGACCTCGCAGTGGATCATCAGGTCGGATCCTGGTGGCATGACGACTTGGAAATCAGAGTCGTGGCGGGAGTTGAGGGAGTCGGTGAGGTAGATGCGGGAGATTTCCGCTGTGTGCGGCGATGAGGTGGTCTCCTGCTCAGTACGTTCGGCGGCGATGACTTGCTGGTAGTCGCGGCGCAGGCGGCCCAGAGCGACGATAGGGGTCGAGTCTTCGACCAGGGCCCCTTTCTCCAGTACGATCGCGCGGTCGCAGATGTCGGCCACCTGTCCGGGAGAATGGGAGACGAAGATGATGGTGCGGCCTTCCTCCTGGAAACTGTGGATCTTGTCCATGCATTTCTTCTGGAAGGGTTCGTCACCCACAGCCAAGACCTCGTCGACCAGGAGGATGTCCGGATCGACGTGGACAGCCACCGCGAAGGCCAATCGTACGTACATCCCGGAGGAGTAGAACTTGACCTGGGTGTCGATGAAATCGCCGATGCCTGAGAACTCGACGATCTCGTCGAAGTGGCGTTCGGTTTCTGTGCGGGTCAAACCGAGGACGGAGGCGTTGAGGAAGGTGTTCTCCCGGCCCGACAAGTCCGGATGGAACCCGGCGCCCAGTTCCAGCAAGGCTGCGACACGTCCGCGTGTCAGCACCTGTCCGGAGTCGGGGGAGAGGATGCCGCCAATGATCTTCAACAGGGTCGACTTGCCGGAACCATTGGGTCCGATCAAGCCCACGGACTCCCCGAGGTTGATCGTCAGCGAGATGTCTTTCAACGCCGCGAACGTCTCCTCATGGAGCTTGCCCGCACGATGGTTGACCAGACGTTCCTTGAGCGATTTCTGTTTCTGGATCGTGAACGACTTATTGACGTCAGTGACCCGGACGACTTCCACACTCATTCAGATCTCCTGCGCGAAGTTGGATTGCAGGCGGTTGAAGAGGCGTTGGGCCAGGAAAACGGCAGCCAGCCCGATCACCCAGACGATCAGCATGCGCAAGGCCAAGTGAGAGGGCCACGGGTACGCGGGAGTGGGATCCCATACGACTCGTTGGGTGCCCATCACCGCCAGCGTGATGGGGTTGGCCAGGTAGATTTCCTGCAACACTCCGGAAAGGTGCGGAGCGGCCATCCCCCAGCTGTAGATGACTGGCGACACGTAGAAGCCGATCATCAGAACCACTTCGACCAGGTGCTGGACATCGCGCATGTAGACGTTGAGGGCGGATAGGAGCAGGGCGAAGGCGGTCGCCCAGGTGACGATGATCAAGATGGCCAAGGGGAAGTGGAGGAAGCCGATTGACCAGTCGAACCCCGTGGTGAAGGCGACGGCCACGATGAGGATCACCAACTGGATGATGAAATTGAACCCGGCAGCGCCGATGCTTGTCAGTGGGAAGATCTCACGCGGCAGTGCCGTCTTCTTGACGATGGCCGCGTTGGAGAGGATGGACCCGGTCCCGGCGAAGACCGCTTCTTGAAACAGGGTCCACAGGGTGAGTCCGGCATAGAGGTGGATGGGAAAGTTCGCGATCATCCTGGTGGCTCCCAGGAACTTGCCGATGACGACGTAATAGATCGCCAACAGGACTAGGGGGCGGATCAAGGACCAGACCAGGCCGAGGGTGGAGTCTTTGTACTTGGCCCGGATCTCCCGGCGCACCAACAGGCCGAGGAGTTCCCGGCGTTGCCAGATCGCTGCGATGGATGCGATGGATGCCGGGAAGACAGACTGACGCGGGAAGAGATCTCGTAAGAGTTCTTGCGACAAGCGATCCGCGCGATCACTGGCCATGCTCAATGTCCGATCCGCCTTTCTACGTTCGTCGTGGGGCCGCGCCATCCGGACGAGCCAATGGTGCCATCTCCAGTACAGAGTATAGATGCTGTGCTGTGATGGCGGACGCTTTCATCAGGTGAAGACAAAAAGGGTCCTCGTGACGATAAAGAGCCAGGCGGAGGGGCATAACGTCGTACTGTAGACTCACTGATTGGCGAAGCACAGGAAGGCCGTTGACGATGTTCGGGTTGCTGAGGAAAGGACTCCAAGCCTTATTTCCCGCCCATACTGTCGGCGGCCAGGTTCTTCGCATCGTGATGGCGCGGCTGGGCAACACCCGTGATCGCCTAGTGGCCAACCCTTTCGTGACCTACACCAAACGCGTGGAGCCGATCGCGTTCCATGCGCCGATCCAGACGCCCAGCACCTGCGATCAACCGCTGTTCAGTGTGATCATCCCCTTTTTCAACACCGCGGACGCCTATCTCGTGCCGCTGCTGGACTGCTTGTCGTCGCAGTCGTTCTCCGATTGGGAAGTGATCATGGCCGACGCGTCGACAAACGAGGATCGATCCTGGCGCATTGAGGAGTTGTCCCATCGCGACCCACGCTTCCGGTACGTGCGGTTGGGCGAGAATCGGGGCATCTCGACGAACACCAACGAGGCGCTGGGCCATGCCCTCGGACAGTACATCGTGTTCGCGGACCACGACGACACGCTGTCGCACCATGCGTTGAACGAGGTGGCTGTGGCGATCGCCGACCATCCGGGCGTGGATGTTCTGTACAGCGACGAGGATGCTCTCAGCGATGACGGGCTACGCCGCAAGCGCCCCCATTTCAAGCCGTCGTGGTCACCGCACATGTTCCTGGAGATGAACTACACGAACCACCTGTCGGTGATCAAGGCGGCTCTGATCCACGAGGTTGGGGGGCTGCGACCGGAACGCGACGGCGCACAGGACTACGACCTGTTGCTGAGGATTCATGCCCTGCCTCGTCAGATTCAGGTCGTGCACATCCCGAAGATCCTCTACCACTGGCGAGAGGCGGAGAACTCCACCTCGCGCACGATCGACACCAAGACGTACGCGGTTCAGGCAGGTCAGGCGGCGTTGACCGACTACCTGGACGCCATCGGTGTGTCCCATGACCCGGTGGGCGTCCTGCCGGAGAGACCCTTTTGGTACCACTGCCGGCCTCGCTGGTCGTGCCGGGCCGACGTGGTCGTCATGGTGTCCGAGGATGACCGGGCGAACCGCCACTTCGAGAAGCTGCTGCGTGGCGCCACCGCTGCGACCTGGGTTGTGCCCAGCTTCATCGCCTTGTCACCGGCTTGCGACATCCGTGCCCACTGTGACTCCGGCACGGCTGATGTCGTGATTGTCGTCAGGTCGATGTTCCTTCCTGAAACCCCTGATTGGCTGGATGAATTGGCCGGTGTGCTGGCTCTGCCGAAGACCGCTGCCGTCGCGCCGTTGCTGATGCGGAACATGCGCCATGAGATCGTCAACGCCGGGTTGATGGACGACCAGGGCAGGCTCCGGCCGCTCTACCCGGGCGGTGACGTCACGGTTTATCCCTTGGCCGGCCCCCCGGATCTCGTCCGTGATGTCGATGGCCTCGACCCGGGCGTGGTGGCTTTTCCGCGGGCCAGTGGCCACTCGGAGCTTTTCCTTCCCGGGGTCGTTGATGGCAGAAACTGGTCGGACTATCTGGTGATGTGGGGGCCGGTACGGTTCAGGCCAGCTAAGATTCCTGCCCGTGACAAGCGGTTGAACGACAATCTCATGCCTCGTGGCGCGTCCGTCGTGTTCAGGAATTCCATGGGGACGAGGTGAGATGGACCAGGAGACTGTAGCATTCATCATTGTTACTTGGAACAACAGGGATATCATCGCCGGATGTCTTGACTCCGTGTTGGAGCAAACCGGTGTTCACCCAGAGATCTATGTCCTCGACAACGGGTCATCCGATGACACGGTCGGGATCGTCCGAGGTTACCCACAGGTCCATCTCGTGGAATCGACGGAAAACCTGGGATTCGCCCGGGGGAACAACGAACTCATCCGGCAGGCTTTGTCGGACGTGCCCGTTCGATGGGTCGCATTGGTCAATTCAGACGCTGTCCTGGACCCGGACTGGACGGCGAACATCTTGGGGTTCGTCGCGGGCAGGCCAGGGGTGGCAGGGGTCCAGGGCTTGACCGTGGATTATTACGATCACGACATGGTCGACTCCCAGCACATCTATGTGTCCAAGAGGCTCCAAGGGATTCAGTACGGCTACAAGCTGCGTGCGGACCGGGAGTCGTACTTTCCCCGAAAAGTCTTCGGGGTCAACGCTGCGGCCGCGATGTTCAGCCGCGAGTACATCGAGAACCAACCCGATCCCGACTGCTACTTCTTCGACGAGCGTTTCTACATGTACTACGAGGATGTGGACGTCGCCTATCGTTCCTTGGTGGCGGGCTACGACTCGTACTTTGTCCCCTCATCCGTGGCTTATCACATGGGTTCGGTCAGTGCTAATAAGATGGCCAGTATGTACACGGTGACCATGACGGCTCGCAACCACTTGGCGGTGGTGTACAAGAACACGCCGTGGCCGGTGATCGTGAAGTCCATGCCGGACTTCGTCGCCGGGATCCGGGACTATCTGAGGCAGGTCAGGCACGATCATGGGTGGACGGGCGCCTGGCAGGTCCTCGGCACCTACATCAGCGAGTTCTTCCGGCTCCCGGTGTACGCGCGATCCCGCCGGGCCATCCGCAAACGCACCCGTCTGGGTGCCGACTACTTGAGGGCGATTATGAGACAGGACGGTATCCGGGGATGACGACACAGGGGGGGGAGCAGACAGCTGTCGAGGATTCAGGTGGCACGAGTCGCCAACCAGGATGGGTACGTCGCCACCTGTGGGTGATGGCGGTCGCGGTTCTGGCCATTGTCGGCGGATGCGCGACCGTGTACGCCTGGGCGGTCGCCGCGCCAGCCGGAGCCTCTCCCGATGAGGATTTTCACCTGACCAGTGCGTGGTGCCCCATGCCCTTGGAGAAATCCTGTGCTGTGACGTACACCTCCACTGGAGTGCCGCAGGTCTCTGTTCCCGACAAGGTTATTGATGCCTCACACTGCTATGCCTTTCAACCGGAGCAGTCAGCCGCCTGCGAGGGCAGCCTCACCGATGACAATGTCTGGACCAGTCGGGTCAACGATGGGATGTATCCGGGTGGTTTCTACAACGTCATGCATCTGTTCATCGGGCAGAACGTGTTCAAATCAGTGGTCCTCATGCGACTGGTGAATGGTGGTCTCGCCATCGGCTTGATGGCAGTGGTGGCATTCTTGTTGCCCCGCACCGGTCGTCGGCTGATGGCCTACGCTACCTTGGCCGTCGTCGTCCCCGACATGATCTATTTTGTGTGTTCGATCAATCCGAGCGGGTGGGCGATGACGGGCCTCGCGGTGGCATGGTTCGCCATGTACGCAGCCTTCCATGCGGAATCCCGGTGGCGGGGCATCGTGTCGGGTGTGATCGCCTTGGCGGGGGCTGCCATGGGTGCGACGGCACGCTCTGATGCAGGAGCCTATCTCGCCGTGGCTGCGGTCGGCGCCACGATCCTGTTCTTTCCGCAGATCCGTCGGCAGTGGTGGAAAATCGTGGTGCCCTGTTTCGTGATGGCCATCGGGCTGGTCGGCTTTTTCTCAGGCAACCAGACGGACATCTTGTCCACTGACTTGGAACCGGTCTACCCCAACGGTCAGTTGCAATTTCTGATGAACAATCTCTTCCAGGTACCCAGCTTGCTGATTGGCTACTCCGGTGGATCCATGGGTCTGAACTGGGTCGACACGGGCATGCCCGCCATTGTGTGGATTCCAGTGTTACTGGTGTCGCTGGGTCTGGTCTTCTGGGGCCTTCGCCGAAACGACTGGCGTAAGGTCCTGACTTTGGCAGGTGTGACGCTGGTCTTCATCGGGCTTCCCCTCTATGTGCTCCAACGAGGCGCTTATCCGGTCGGACAGATGGTCCAGCCCCGCTACCTCATGCCCCTTGTGCCCATCATCGTGGCTGTGGCCTTGTACCGGCCTGGACGAGGTGGTGCTTCTCGCCTGTCCCGGACACAATCTGTGCTGGCCTACCTTGCTCTGGTCGGTGCTCAGGCTGTGGCATTGCACACCCAGATCCGTCGGTTCGTCACCGGTGTTGATGTGACCACCTTCAACCTGAATTACCAAGCCGAATGGTGGCACGCCGGCCCGTCTCCGATGATGACTTGGATCCTGGGCTCGGTGGGTTTCGCTGTGGTGGCGCTCGTGTTGTTTGTGGTGTCAAGGGGCCCGAACAACCAGGATGTGAGCGTGGAACCTCGGCAACAGGCAGTGATCGCAGACCACGAGATCCCTGATCCGCTCCCGGTCAGTGTGGCGGTACACGCCATTGCAGAGGCCGACGAATGATTTCGTGCATGCCGACTGAGCGATCCAGACCACGATGAGGGCCAAGACCAAGCAGACCCTGAAGGGAGTGGGGTCGGTGGGTCTGGCCAGTGGCATCGCCGGGGTGGCTGGGCTCGTCCTCATGGTCGTGATGGCCAAAGTTCTCTCTCCCCAACTCAATGCGGAGTTCATGGTTTTCTGGTCGTTGCTTTTCTGGGTCTTCGGGTCCGTGGGCGGAGGGATTCAGTTCGAGACAGTACGCTCAGTGCGGACAGTGCATCTGCGTGATGAGAACTCCCTTGTGGCGTTCACAGAGCAAGACAAGGTACGCGTCGTGCCAGCCGGGCTGGTCATGTCGGTCGGGGTGGTCATGATCATCTTCTTGTCATCGCTGTTGTGGGCTCCCAGGGTGTTCGGGTACAACTGGCTGGCCACCTCAGCGATCATCTGTGCGGCCGCGATCGCCTTCGCGGGATTCTCGTCGGCTGTGGGGGTCTTGGGGGGCAGGGGCGACTGGGTGCGTGCGGCACTGCTCATGGTCGCCGACCCCCTGGTCCGGGCGGTGATGGTCATCGCTGCCGTCCTGGCGCTGCCGGGTCTGTTGTGGGTCAAGGCGGCGGCTGGACTGGCAGCGTTGACCTGGATCGTGGTGGTCATGACATCCAAGGGCTATCGCTCGGTCTTGGGCGCCAGGGGTGATGCTGGGATGCGCCAGTACGTGGGCCAGGTGGGGCAGGCCATCGTCGCCAACGCGGCCAACACGGCGCTCGTCGTCGGCTTCCCCACAGTCCTGGGACTGGTGGTCGGGTACACCCGGCTCCAAAGTGCCGCGGGCCTGCTTTTCGCCATCTCCATGACACGGGCGCCTCTGATGATGCCGCTCAATGCCTTCCAGTCCATGATCGTCGCTCACTTCGTGAACAGCGGTGGAAGCGCTCGCGCCATTGGCCGGATCGTCGTGGCTGTTCTGGGTCTGGGAGTTGTGGTGTCGGTGGCCATCGGCCTCGTCGGGCCGCCATTGCTGGGTTTGTTGCGTTCGGAATACCATCTCGGCTTTGTGGTGGTCGGCTGCCTGACCTTGGCGTCGGTCTTCTTGACCCTGGTCGTCTTGACCGGAACATTGGTGTTGGCGAACAGTCGGCACACGGTGTACATGATCGGATGGATCGTTGCGATTGTGGTGACCGTGGGGATGCTGTGGATTCCGGCGCCTCTGACCGTGGCGGTGATCGTGGCTCTCATCACGGGCTCATCGTGCGGGGCTGTCGTCCATATCGTGGGGCTGGTCAGGGGTCGGGGCAACGCGATCCATCACGACGCTGTTTCCCAGTGACACTGTGTGAAGAACCGGTGAGGTAGGGTGTTGCCTATGGCTGACTGCGAGAAACCTCCGCGAACGTTGATCATCGTTCCCGCGTGGAATGAAGCAGCCGTGATTGGGGAGACACTGGACGAATTGCACAGCCACCAGCCAGACATCGACGTACTGGTGGTGGATGACGGTTCTCGCGATGACACCGCTGCCATCGCGCGTCGTGCTGGAGCCACCGTGGTGTCCTTGCCGTTCAATCTCGGTGTGGGCGGGGCTTTGCGGACAGGTTTCGAGTATGCGCATCGCAACGGATATGACCAGGTTCTCCAGTTCGATGCGGATGGACAACACGATCCGAAAGACATTCCCCGGATCCTGGAAGCGCTCAGCCACGCGGACATCGCCATCGGCGCGAGGTTCGCCGGAACCGGATCGTACTCCGCAGGATTCTCGCGGCGGTTGATGATGGGCTTGCTCGCCGGCACCGTCTCCCGCATCGCACGTACTCGTTTGACCGATGTGACAAGCGGATTTAGGGCAGGTAACCGACGAGCCATCCAGCAGTACAGAGTCCACTTCCCGGTGGAGTACCTCGCCGACACCGTTGATTCACTGGTCATGGCACTGCGGTCCGGGCTGACCGTGACTCAGATCCCAGTTGAGATGAGGCAGAGACAAGCGGGACAACCGTCGACCTCCCCGGTGAAGTCGGCGGTGTATCTGGGCCGCAGTCTGTTGGCATTGCTGATCGCCGTGACGCGACCGAAGATCGCCGTGAAGGAATAAAGCCGTGCGTACAACGATTCTCTTCTTGGTTCTCGCCCTGGTCATTGTGGCGGTGATGTTCGTCCTGCTGCGATCGCGCCGGATAGCCGAAAAGTACGCCATCTTGTGGCTGGGCGTCGGCGTGGTTGTCATCGTGTTGGCCGCGTATCCGGCCCTGTTGGCACATCTGGCCGCATTGGTGGGCGTCCAGGTCGCGTCCAACCTCCTGTTCGCGTTGGCACTAATACTGTTATTGGGTGTTTGTATTCACTTGTCGCTGGAGGTGTCGCGGCTCGAAAGCCGCGTTCGGCGTTTGGCAGAGGAATCCGCGATCCTCAGACAGTCTGTGGAGACCCTTGAGGCCAAGCCAGACGATGGTTCCTCAGCCGAGTGATCTCGGATCTCGGGTGCAGTTCAGGCGTCCAGGAGTGTGCTCACGACCATGACTGGTGCCCTGAGGCCACGGTTCTTTTCAGAAACCGGTCCACGACCGCTGCGGCGTAACGCCGGTTGTCGGCCAAGTCAGGAATCTTGCGCAGGCGTTCCAGCTCTGCGAGCATTTCGGGGCGGAATCCACAGGGCACCACCTGGGCTCCCACGTACAAGGAATTGTAGGTTTTCGACGGGAAGGCGCCGGTGCCGTCTCGCCCGACACCGGTGACGAAGTGGATGGGATGAGAACACAGTAGTTTCACGTAGTCGTCACCGGAGACAAAGGGATGTTTGTCGACGAAGGCTGGCAGCTTGTCCATCATCGGGCCGTCCCCGTAGAAGTCGATGCCCCACCCGTCGTCGTGGAGACGCTCCATCTGCCGGAACAGCGCGTCGACATCGTGCGCGATCCCCAGATTGCCGGCATACAGCGCCCGCCGGGTTCGTGGCACATCGGTGGGGAGGGGGCCTTGGATCGTGGGCCAGAAGCGGGCGACCACACAATTCGATTTCTTGTACGCAATGTTGCCCGCGCAGGACAAGACGAGATCCCAGCGGGTGAGGAAGTGGTCGGTCACCACCTTGAGGAACGGCGCGGCCAGACGATGAACGATACTCAAGGACCGCAGGTTGCTGGGCAGATAGTCATGCAGATGACAGATGGCGACCGCCCCCGGGGCGTGCCGGCGGACAACGCCGATGAGGAAGATATTGAGGAATGGCGAGGAGGTCGCCAGAAGTGCGTCCCCTGAGCAGACCCGGGCTTTGATGTACGCTTTGGCAGCTTTCCAGAAACGCCAATAGTCGTACAAAATGGCGACTTGTGAGTTGCGCTTGCCCCGTTCTTTCGACCGGAGCCGGATGATGGGAGACTTCGGCGCCGGACGAGTGGTCTCGTGGAACGACCCGGAACCAGCCACCAGAACGGTCTCATACCCCATCTCGCGCAGGCTGTCCGCCAGCTCTTCTTCGAGCACTGCCGCCGGTGACCCGTCTGGCCAGAAGTGATGGTTGAGGACGTGGATTTTCACTCGGTCATCGTATCATCCCGGTCAGGGACGCAATCGGGGACAACCTGAGTGTGCATGCCGTTTGCTGACCGGCAATTATGGATACACTGTGGGTTGTGGTGAATAGGCGCGTGAGCACTGTGTTGTCAGTAGCACGACGGTTGGCCGGTCGGTCGTACCCACGACTCACCCGGCGTGTCATCCAGCACAGTGCCGAGACGTGGCAGGCAGATTTACATGTGTTGTTTGACTTGGACTACTATGTGAAACATAATCCTGATGTGGTTGAGGCCGGTATCGATCCCTACCAGCACTATCTCCACTTTGGGGCCAAAGAGGAGCGGCAGCCGTCGGTTCTGTTCGACCCAGCGTATTACTGCCGACGGGTCGCCTCGATGGATATGCCCAGTGTCAAGCACTTTTTGCTCATTGGCGCTTTTGAGTCGATGAACCCCTTGCCCCGGGGTTTCGACAGCGAATGGTATCTGAAGCGCCATCCCAGACTGAGACAGCAGCGGGTCAATCCCTATATTCATTACTTGACCCAGGGATGGAAGGCGGGCTCGAATCCGTCGGGTCTGTTCGACGTCGCCTGGTATCTGAGCGACAACCCTGATGTGGCGAAGAGCCAGGTAGAACCGCTGACCCACTATCTCGCCGAGGGATTCGAGGAAGGTCGCACGCCTGTTCCGCATGGTCTCGTGTGGGATCCGGGCGCTCCCGGGGCCTCGCAGGTGCTCAGCCACCTTGGCCGTTGGCGTTCGCCGCTGCCCTTGCGACGTGGTGAGCCGGCCAGGCGGATCACGGTTGTTCTGGGATCGATTCAGCCCAGAGCCATGACTGCGGGCGTCACCAGCGCGATCGTCTTCGCCTGTCTGTGGGCCGCCCAGACTGGTCGGACACTCAGACTCATCACCCGTGCCGTGAGACCTGTGCCCTCTGCCGTGTACCAGGCCATGGAGTCGGCTCAGATCGACCTGCCAGACCAGATTGAATTGGCGTACGCCCCTTATGAGGGCGTGGGCCAGGACTCTATCGCCACCAGTGATTCTGACATCTATGTCACCACATCGGTGTGGACGACGCTGGCGACACAAACCGTCGTCCCTAGTGAGAGGATCGTCTGTGTCCTCCACGACGATGAGCGATCTCGATATCCGGTGGGTGACGAGTGGCTGGAAGCATCCGACGCGATGAACACTGCGCAGTTGTCCATCCTCGTCAACACACCCGCCTTGCGGGATGGGCTGGTGGACACTGGTCTGGATGCGCTCACGACGACCGGATTCCCGCTCACGGCGTCGTACGCCTGCTTCGCCAAGCCTGGGCGTCGCTTGTCCACCAGGACCCGCACCACGAAAATGACCATTGCGTTGTGGGCTTCTCCGAGTAGTCCGGCCAGCTTGTTCAGCCATGGATTGGCTGCGCTCAATGGTGCCATCGAACGTGGCATCGTCGACACCGAGTCGTTCGACGTGATGATCATTGGTTCTGGGGCTCCGTCGGTCACATTCATCGATGGTACGTCACCCCTGCTGGTCGAGGACCTGCCCTGGGGGCAGTGTGCGGAACTCCTCGCTGACGTGGATATCGTCCTGGCTCCCTCAGCCGCCCTCCAAGACAGCGACGGGTGTCTGGCCGCGATCGCCAGCGGGGCGGTGACCGTCGTGAACCGGTGGCCGGGGAAACCCTCCTTGGCAGGTCAGATGGACCGGATCGTGGAGACTGAGCCGAGCGTCGAGTCGATGATCGATGGCATCGCAGCGGCGATACAACGGCTCGCCCAGGTGGAGGATGAACCCTTCACGCTCCCGTCCTCGCCGTTCTTCCAGGCCTGGGAGGACACGATGGCGGATGCCGTGGCGTGGGCCGAGAGGCGGATGGCTGGTGTTTGAGTTCGCCTCAGCCCAGAGGAAACATTCATTCCCATGGGATCTCCCCATCAGCACCCGCTTGAGGATGCTCCAAGACGGTGACGTCAAGGTCGCGTACTTCTATCCGACCCCCGACACCAGTACTTTCCGGTATCGATGCTTCAATACCGCCTGCGCGATCAATGCGTACGTTGACGCCATGAGCGCGTCCTGGTTCAGTAATAAGGATGACGACCAGCACCTCGAAGTCGTCGCCAAAGCCGCTGACACGGTGGTGATTTGCCGTGCCGCCTATACGGGCAAGGTCGCACGATTCATCCAGATCGCTCGACGATGGGGTGCTCGCGTTCTGTTCGACTGTGACGATTATGTCTTCGATTACCGGGAGATCCCCAGTATCGTCTCGGCCCAGGGCCAAGTCAGGGACGGGGACATGGAGTCTGTCTGGAACACCTGGTTCGGATGGGCGGGGCGTTTGAAGCTGGTCATGGAGATGTGTGAGGGACTGATCGTGACCAACGACTACATGGCCGAACAGGCCCGGCAAGTCACGAACCTGCCCATTTCCGTGATCCCCAACTTCATGGGGGATGACCAGGTGGCGTACTCCAGTGAACTCGCCCAGGCGCGTGACCAGGCGGGCAACCGGCGTAACGGGCGAATCGCCGTGGGCTATTTCTCGGGCAGTCCCAGCCATGTCAGGGATTTCGGGTTGGTGGCGGGAGCCTTGCGCCAACTCCTGTGGGAGCGTTCGGATGTCGATCTGAGGATCGTCGGGCACCTCGACCTGGAGGACACTGACCTGGCAGGCATGGAGGACAGAGTCGAGCGATTGCCCCTGGTGCATTATCTGGAACTGCAGAGGCTCATCGCCCAGACGGAAATCAGCTTGTCGCCCTTGGAATTGACCCGGTTCAACAACTGCAAATCCGAGTTGAAGTATTTCGATGCCGGGGCGGTGAGCGTGCCCACGATCGCGTCGGCCACGTACACCATGTCGGCGGCGATCACCTCGGGAGTCAACGGCCTGATTTGCGACGACTACGACTGGCTGGGCGCATTGACGTGGTTGATTGACAACTATGATTCAGCGGGGGTGGAGATGGGGCGACAAGCCCGGCAGCACTGTCTCGACACCTACACCCCTCGTCAGGTCGTCAGCACCATCGTGTCGGTGGTGAAGGGTGACGAGGGTCACTAGCATTGCTTGTCAGTACGGGTGCGTGGCCCCGAGGACAGAACTCGGTCATGTCGTTTCGTACGACTGGCCGGTCGCTGTGATCCAGGCCATTGGAACCCAGACCAACTACGTGTGATTCGTTGAGGCAGCTAGCTGATTGTGGTATCTCAGACTGACTGGTGTCACGGGTGTCGTGTTGTCACTGGTTGACCGAATACACGTAGTTGGTTTGGCCACCCCATTCGACCGAACCGGCTGGAGTGAGGCATGAGGCGTCGAGAGGTTGGTGCGATGTTATCATCTCAAGGTTCGGTATCCTGGCAGCCAGAACGCATGGCGATGAGTCGATGATGATGACGTCAGGCGAAGGATTGGACAGTGAGACATCAGTGGCGGCGTCGTCCCACTGAATCCAGATGTGAGTACCACCACCGCGGTTCCACAGGTCGCTGTCCTGCGGATTGGGGTCCAGACGGCTCCAGGCAGCGTGGTTCGGCCCGGAGAGGATTCGGCTGTTGATGGTTGGCACACCTGAGGCTGCCATCACTGCGATCAGTCCCGTGTCATCGGTTGCCCACAGCTGGCCTGTTTGTCGCGCTTGAAGGCCTGCATCCCGAAAGTACACAGCGGTGCTTGATGTGTACAGATCACCCAAACCGAACAGGATCGGGTTGACAGTGATCACCGTCGCAGCGCTGAGGAGGACTGTCAGCCCATAACCGACCCACAGTCGTGGCCGCCACAGCAGTAGCGCACTGACGACGCCGACGCCGACGGTGGCCACGGCGATGTCACGAAAGCTCAGTGATGGGATGATCCCGGCACTGAGATCGGAAGCAGCCCAGGCGGTGATCCCTGCTGCGATGAGGGTGCCCATCAAAACGATTCTTGGCTTGCCCTTCTTGGGCGCGGCGGCGAGTGTCAGGCACAGCAGGAACGCGATCACTTCACCCACTGATTGTCGTGCTCTCGCCGGTGGTACGAGGTTGAACAGCGGCAACCGTGCACTCCAGTTCCCGGTGAACACCATGCACCACGCCAGCCAGACGCCACACACCCCAACGCCTGCCCGCCAGGCCCACGCGAGTCGTCTGCTGGTGAAGCGCAGCCCCGACAGGGCGAGCACCAGGGCGAGAACAATGAAGATGTTGTAGCCCGACGTTATTTCGGACTGATTGCTTCCGACCACTGAGGCATGTCCGAGATCGAACAGCGCCGGTGCGCCGAAGAGCGATCCTGGAGATGACGGGAACCCGGTGGATCGTCGTGACCCCGGATACACGGTGTCCGTGAGCGCTGAAAGCTCAGAATGTGCCTGGATGAGGACGACACCGACCCAGGCGAGCGTGAGGATCCCAGCGATTCCGACAGCGATCAGGCTTGACACGCGAGTCTTCGTCTTCGCCCACAAGGCCACAACGGTGGGCAGCAGGACTCCGGGAACCATGACGATGGCATACGGCTGATACTGGAAAACGGTGTGTGCCAAGAGCACTGACGTGGGGACCATGAGCAAGACTGACCTCAGATATGCCCGCCGTCGCCACGCCTGAGTGGCAGCAACCAGGCAGAAGCAACCAGCCACTGCGTACCCAAGGATGTTGGTCGGCAAGAAACTCCACCACACGTTGGACGGATTGGCGAACATGAGCACGGCTGCGAACAGTCCCAACCAACGATTGCCAGTCAAGAACCTGAACAGCGCAGGCAGGGCCAACGTCAGAAGCAGAGTGGGCAACCACCAATAGGCCGAGAACACACTTGCCACAGGAAGGATGGTTCCCAGCCGGAGCAGAGACCGGTCGAACAGAACGATCGATGAGATCGGATCAGTCGGGTAGCCAGAAAGCACCCCGGCGCCACTGGTGAGGGGGTTGAGGTCAGTGGTTTGCCCGGTTTCAGCGATGCCCAGGGCCGTCGGGGTTCCGGTCAGGAATTCGTCACTTCGGATGGGACGCGCCACTCCGATCTGGAAACCCATCGGTGCTGAAGGGTCTTGCCTCAACAGGTCGATGCCGATGGAGGATTGTGTCACCCCGAGACACACGAACACCAGGTAGATGACGATGGGCACTGTGATCCACAAGGTTGCCGGGTGTGCGGTGAACCACGAGTGTAGGCGCTGCCGCCAAGGATTCAGTGGCGCAGTGATATCGGTACTGGCCATCTGTGGTCCTCTCTTCCCCTGTGGATGACACGTGGGCCACCGTTGATCACCGGTGGCAAGGGTTCCAGAGTCAGTCTAGGGTAGCACTTTATGCAGGGGCAGTCCTGAGCTCATGTCGGACACCCACGAGGGCATCGTCACCACGGTGCGAGTGTTGATCACTTCGTCACGTACGACTGGCGGTCCCAGGTGTACACCTGCGTGGTGGTTTGTCCACTCGCGCAGTCGGGATCGCAGTTGTTGACAGACTTGGCGATCTGGTAGAGGCCGTCGGAGCCCGGACCGATCAATTGTGAGTCGTAGAAGTCATTGGGATATGAGCTTGTAGCCGCTGGGTCGTGGTTTTCGTAGTAGCTGCCGGCGAGGATGTCGATCCCAGTGTCACTCGGGTGGAGGATCATGACTCCTTCGTAGCGGCCCGGGTTGTACGTGATGAACACGTTTCCACTCGCGTCCGTGGCGGGGTGGGCCAGGGAGAACTGTTGGCTGCTGACGTCAGCGGGCACACCGGAGTTCCAGGTGACGATTCCGGACGAGTCCACGGCGAGGACGCCTTCAGCGCTGCTGGGCACGACATCCGTCGGACCGCAGGATACGATCGTTATCTTCCCCCAGGCCTTGTGGTCGATCGTCACAGTCCCCGTGGCATGTGCGTCGGCCCCAATCTTCGTCTGGCAGTCAGCCTCGAAATCAGCAGTGGCGGCTGACGGACCAGGTGTGGACACCAGGGCATCCTGACTGGGTGTGGCCGTTGCCGATTCGTGACCGGATGGTGTCGATTCCGGGCTTGACGTGCCGATTCCCGTGTCAGTGGTTGGAGTCGAGGAGCATCCCGCAACCGTGAGAACGGCGGCCAGGAGAAGCGCCGATGTCCAGGCGATTGTTTGGATGTGGCGGTGAGTGTGGGTCGGAGACTTTTTCATGGATAAACATTATATCTTGAAATGAAGCGCTATCTCAGTTTCGACCGTCTCACATTGTGTACATTGCAGGTTGTACGGCCCTGATGGTCAGATTTTTCGGATCCGAATCCACTCAATGTCGTGGTCGGGTCCTTTGCCGATGACGACGGTGGCGCGGTCGCGGGTGGGCTGGATGTTCTGGCGCAGGTTCGGGCCGTTGGTGGTGTCCCAGATTTCGCTGGCCAGGACGAGGGCCTCGTCGTCTCGGACATGGGCGAATTGGCGGAAGTACGATTGTGGGTCGGTGAAAGCCGTGAGGCGCAGTTTCTTGAAGCGGTCGAGGAACCATTGTTTGATGGCTTGTTCGGGGGCGTCGACGTAGACGGAGAAGTCGAAGAAGTCCGACACCGCAGGGCCCATCTCGCCGCTGATGCGGGTGCGGGGAGGCTGCAGGACGTTGAGGCCCTCGATGATCAAGACATCGGGGTGGCGTACGGTCACTGTCTGGTCGGGGACGATGTCGTAGATGATGTGGGAGTACACCGGCGACTCCACTTCGGGCTTCCCGGATTTCACGTCGATGACGAATTGGGTCAACGCGGCTTGGTCATAGGACTCCGGGAACCCCTTGTGCTCCATCAGGCCTTTGGCCTCCAGAACCGAGTTGGGGTAGAGGAAACCGTCTGTGGTCACCAGATCGACGCGCCGGTTGACGCTCAGCAATTCGCGGAGCAGGCGGGCCGTGGTGGACTTGCCGACAGCCACCGAACCACCGATGCCAATGATGAAGGGAGTGGGGAGTTCGTCCAGAGCAAGATAGGCGTTCGACTGGGCGGATAGTGAAGACGTATTGTCTATATAGACATTGATGAGTTCGGTCAGCGGGAGGTAGACCTGCCGTACACCATCGATATTCAAAGGATCTCCGATGGCCAACAGTCCGGCCAGAGTCTGGGCTGTCAGGCTCAGGTTGCGCTCGCGTGCCAGATTCGCCCAGTGGTCCCGCGTCAGGGTCAAGTAGGCTCCGGTGGGTGCAGATTTCGTGTCCAACATGGCAGTCCTCACGCCTCATTCTGTCACATTGGAGCCCGATGGCCTGCTCTGGTGACGCGTGACGCGGGTGGCGACGAACCTGGATCCCAGTCACATGTCTTGTGGCGTCGTGCCATCCCCAGTGACACCGGGATCCTCGGGTACAGTGATGTTTATGTGTGGAATCATCGGATACGTCGGGGAACGTGACGCCCAGACGGTCATCATCTCAGGCTTGAAACGGATGGAATATCGGGGGTACGACTCGGCGGGGATCGCCCTGGTGACTAGCCAAGGGATTGACGTACGCAAGAAGTCTGGCAAATTGGTCAACTTGGAGAAGGAACTCCAGGCTCATCCCATGGCCAGTTCTCATCAGGGCATCGGGCACACTCGCTGGGCGACGCACGGCGGCCCGACCGATCAGAACGCCCATCCGCACCTCGGCCAAACCGGTCGGGTGGCCCTGGTCCACAACGGGATCATCGAGAACTTCGCCACCCTGAAGGCTGAATTAGCCAAGCAAGCCGCCACCTTCACCTCGGACACCGACACCGAAGTGGTCGCTGTCCTGCTGGAGCGCGAAGTGGCCTCGGGCCAGTCGCTGCTGGACGCCATGCGGGCCACGGTGGGGCGGCTCGAAGGGGCCTTTACGCTGGTGGCCGTCGACACCGACAGCCCTGACACGGTGGTCGCGGCCCGGCGCAGTTCGCCCCTGGTGGTCGGCGTGGGGCAGGGTGAGAACTTCCTCGCCTCCGATGTGGCCAGTTTCATCGAGTACACCCGTGAGGCCATCGAGTTGGGCCAGGATCAGATCGTCGAACTGACGCCGAGCAGTGTCACCGTGACCAGTTTCGACGGCACGCCCGCCGTCACCCGGCCGTACCATATCGACTGGGATCTCTCCGCCGCCGAAAAAGGGGGCTACGACTGGTTCATGCGCAAAGAGATCTTCGAGCAACCCAAAGCTGTCGCGGACACTCTGCTCGGACGGATCAACGCCGATGGGCAGTTGACCCTGGACGAGATGCGCATCGACACCGCCCAGTTGCGCAGCGTCGACAAGATCATCGTCGTCGCTTGTGGGACCGCCTATCATGCCGGATTGATCGCCAAGTACGCCATTGAGCACTGGACACGCATTCCCGTGGAAGTCGAGATCGCATCCGAGTTCCGCTACCGCGACCCGATCATCACGCGGACCACGATGGTGGTGACGATCTCCCAGTCGGGAGAGACCGCCGACACCTTGATGGCGATCCGCCACGCCCGTGAACAGCACGCCAAGGTGGTCAGTATCTGCAACACCAACGGCGCCACCATTCCGCGCGAGTCCGACGCCGTGATCTACACCCACGCGGGGCCCGAAATCGGTGTGGCTTCGACCAAGGGGTTCACGACCCAACTCATCGCCTGCTACCTGCTGGGTTTGTACCTGGCCCAAGTCAAGGGGACCAAGTTCGGCGATGAGATCGTCGCCCAGGTACGCGAATTGGAAGCCCTTCCAGCGAAGATGGACGAGGTCCTGCACGACCTGGAGGCGACGCTGGCCCTGGCCCGCGACATGCTGTCGGAACATACTGTCTTGTTCCTCGGCCGCCATGTCGGCTTCCCGGTGGCCTTGGAAGGGGCGCTGAAACTGAAGGAGATCTCCTACCTGCACGCCGAGGGTTTCGCAGCCGGAGAACTCAAGCATGGCCCGATCGCCCTCATTGAGGAAGGGCTTCCGGTGTTCGTCGTCGTCCCTCCCCAGGGCCGGGACCAACTCCACGACAAAATGGTGTCCAATATCCAAGAAGTACGAGCGCGCGGCGCCCGGACCATCGTGCTGGCCGAGCGGGGAGATGACCTGGCGGAAGAGTTCGCCGACACCTTCCTCCCATTGCCGGTGGTTCCCACCTTGTTCCAACCGGTCCTGGCCGTCCTGCCCCTGCAGGTCTTCTCCTGTGAAATCGCCACCCTCAAGGGGTACGACGTCGACCAACCCAGGAACCTGGCCAAATCTGTGACCGTGGAGTGAGCGCGCGCGATGGCCCCGATATCACTCTTCAGCTTCGTGGGACTGGCCGGGAGTTGGCCCCGATTCGAACGTGACGCCGACAAGTACGCCCGTGGTGTGGTGGGACTCATGACAGGCTCCCAGCGCTTCCCGGGGGCCGGCCTGCTGACAGTCTTGGGGGCCGTGAACTCTGGCGCGGGTTTCGTGCGCTATTGCGGGGCAGACGCTGCCCATGCGGCGATTCTGACCCGTGTTCCCAGCGTGACTTTCGGGGCTGGACGGGTCGGCGCCTGGGTGGCAGGCAGCGGCTGGGATGAGCAGGATCTGGCCGGGAATCAGCAGCGATGGGCCCAAGTGACCAAGGATGACGTGCCGGTCGTTGTCGATGCCGGAGCCTTGGAATTCGCCAAGGATGGTTGTCCGACCGGATCACTCCTGACGCCGCACGCGGGGGAGTTGGCACGTCTGCTCGACGTGGAGCGGTCTGGCGTCGAGGCTGAACCCGTCGAGCACGCGCTTCAGGCTGCCCGGCAATTCCAGACCACCGTGTTGCTCAAGGGACACATCCAGTACGTGGCGACGCCCGCCGGCAAAGTGACCCAGCCCCAGGAGGGAACATCGTGGACGGCCCGCGCGGGTTCCGGCGATGTCCTCGCCGGGATGGCGGGAACCCTGCTTGCCCAGGGTGTGGGAGCGGAGATGGCTGGACTGCTGGCGGCGGGGATGCAGGCGTACGTGTCGACTCGTCACATGGGGCCGTACACACCGGATCGGATGGCCGAATTCCTGCCCGAACACATTGGGGAATTGATGCCCTCAGGCTGGGCCCCCCGAGGGTGGCTGACCGGGCGGTAACAGGTCCGGTTACTTGTTGGTGGTTTCTGGATCCTGGTCGGGCTTTTCCGCCTGGTTTGGCGCATCGCTGGTGTCGGAAGCATCGGGTTTCTCGTCGGGCGGGGGAGTCAGCTGGGGTTTGCGTCCTCTAGAACCGATCGCGACCGCCACGAGCATGAGGACGATCCCGACACCGGCGGTGATCGCCAGCGGACCGCTGGAACCATTCCACATGCCGTCGCCCATGGAGACGATCGAGGAGACGCCGCCGCCGATGAAGTGCTGGGGTACCCAAGGGTAGAACCAGGTCCGCCAGAACGAGGGCAGCATCTCGGGGGCGAGGACGGCTGAGGACAGACCGCAGGCGAAGATGACGAAGATCACCAATCCGCCCAGCGGTGCCGCGATGTCCAAGGCGCCCAGGAACAAGGTCATGACGCAGAAAGCGGCCAACCAGAGGAAGAGGAAGAGCGTGCCGGCGGAGATGGTCAGACTGCCGACCCACGTTGCCATGAGGATCACCGCCCCGGCCACCAGGGCCGACATGACAACGGTCGAGACTAGTTGCTTGATGTAGGTGATGGCACGTACTTGGCGTGGAGCCCCTCTAGGCGGGCGCAGGATGAAGAAGATCATGATGGAGACCACCGGCATCATGATCAACGCAGGGAGGATCAGAAGCAGCGAACCCAGGGCCCCGCCGCCGATGTCTACAGCATGGATGACCGTGACGTCGACGGTCAGCCCCTTCTGCTGGAGAGCCGCAGTCAGGCTGGACTGCATAGCCGATGCCAGGGTGGCATTCTTGCCCTGGTTGATGATCAGCTGGATGTGGGGTGCCGGGGCGCCACCACTGGACGCGGCGAGCTGATCCTGGGTCAAGGTGGCTGGGAGGATGATCGCACCGTAGTAGTCATTATTGTCCATTGCCTGGTCAAGGGCAGCCTGGTCGTCCACCTGGGTCCACGCGATCGGGGACGGCGTGGATGTCATGGCCGACACCACTGAGTCGCCAACACCGGACATGCCCTCGCGAGTCGGCACCCCCTCATCCAGGTTCACGATGGCGAAGGGCACGTCCTTCGGCGCCGCGTGCAGCATGGGGTACAAGACCAGGGCCAAGACGCAGAACACACCGATGATGCCAACGATGGGGAGTACGAAACGCTTATTGCCTAACCTGTCTAGCGGAGCATCCATGATGACGTCCCTTTCCGGTTCCGACACGCCATGAATCATGACGGGTGAATACTGCACACTTTACATGTTCGCGGTCGTTGAGATATCGCTCTCACAGATCGGTGATGTGGGGGTGTGACTCCTGGCAGTCTGGGCAGATCCCGGAGAATTCGGTGATGTGGGTGATCTCCGCGAATCCGTACTGGTGGGCGACGGATTCGGCCCACTGTTCGACCACGGTGCCGGTCACTTCGATCGTCTGGCCGCAGTCACGGCAGACGAGGTGGTGGTGATGATGGGAGGAGCAGCGCCGGTAGGCGGATTGTCCGTCGGTGGTGAGGACGTCGAGATCACCGGTTTCGGCCATGGCGGTCAGGGTTCGGTAGACCGTGGGCAGGCTCACCGGTGTTCCTCTGGTCCGCAAATGGTCGTGAATCTGTTGGGCGGTGAGGAATTCGGATCGGGTGCACAGGTAGTCCCAGATCAGCGTTCTTTGGCGAGTACGGCGGGGCTGATCAGCGGCAGCCTTGGTGAGGCCGGTGTCTTCCCGGTCATCAGTCGGGGTCTTGGCCAGGGGCGGGTCAGTGCTGGTCATAGTGGTCCTGATGGGGGGAGTGCAGTTCGCCGGAGTGGATGTAATCGATGTGGTCGCCGTGGCGGACCATGTCGTGTCCGCAGCCCGGGCCGTGGACATGGACGTGTTCCGCGACCGGTTCGTGGACGGCGGGCAGGGGATCGGTGGCATCCTGGTTGCGGTGCCAGTGGCGGTGCAGCAGGCCGGCCAGCGGCCAGGAGACGATGAAGAAGGCGATGGTGATCAACACGATCATGGCGCCGGGGGCCAGATTGGCGTAGATGGACGCGAGGTATCCGCCGAGAGAAGCGATCAGGCCGATGCCCATCGCCCCCCACATGCCGCGCCAGAAACCACGGAAGATGTTCTGCGCGGCGGCGACCGGGATGACCATCAGCGCGCTCACCAGCAACAGTCCCACTGTTCTCATGGCCGTGGTCACGGTGATGGCCGCGAGAACGACGATGACGTAGTTGTACACCCGTACTGGCAAGCCCAGAGTCTTGGCGAAGTCCTCGTCGGCGCTGAGGGCGAACAACTGCGGGGACAGGCCCAGGGCAACCACCAGGATCAGGATCGTCAACCCGCCCACAACCCACAGGTCCGAGGGTGAAATCGTGTTGAGTGAACCGAACAGGTAGCTGGACAAACCTCCTGCGCCCTGACCGGCCACGGAGGCCATCAGGACCCCTGCCGCCAGGCCGCCATAGAAAAGGACGGCCAGGCCGACATCCCCGGTGGCCCGCCCGGATTGGCGCAGGGCTTCGATCAGGATCGCTCCCACCATACAGATGGCCACCGCCCACGGCAGGGGAGCCGTGCCTGTCATGAGGGCCAAGCCGACACCGGCGATGGCGACGTGTCCTAAGCCATCCCCCAGCAGGGACAATCGGCGTTGGACGATGTACGTCCCGATGGTGGGTGCCGACAACCCGACCAGGGCGGAGGCCAGGAGAGCACGCTGGATGAAGGCGAAGGCTAGGAGGTCCATTGCGGCTCCATTCCCGTCAGGAGATGGGTGTACTGGGGGGCGGGCGTCTCGTGGGGGTCGTGCGCAGCTGGCGGTGTCAGGGGACCGTCGTGGACCAGGCGGCCTTCGCGCAGGACCAGGCAACGGTCGATGCTGGAGGATAGCGCCTCGGTTTCGTGGAGGACGACCAGCAAGGTGGCCTCGGATCGGGTCAGGGTGGCCGCGATCTCGCCCTGGTTGGCGATGTCGACACCGGCGAAGGGCTCGTCCATGATGATCAACTGCGGATGATTGACGATCCCGCGGGCGATCAAAACACGCTGCTGTTGGCCTCCGGACAAGTGGAGATACAGTTCGTGTGCCTGATCGGCGAGCCCGACCAGGCTGAGGGCCTCCATGACAGCCGCTTTCTGTCGTGACCCGACCCAGCCCACGGCCCGTTTGGCCAGGGTGCCCGATGCGACGACCTCGGAGACTGTGGTGGAGTGCAGGGACACCGAGGCGCGCTGCGGGACGTACCCGATCTTGTCCCACGCGGAGAACTTCTCCAAGGGCTGGCCCAGCAGAACCACGGTGCCGAGTTGGCGGCGGTACAGCCCGAGGATCGCCTTGACCAGAGTGGATTTCCCCGACCCGTTGGCTCCCAGCAGGCCGACCGTCTGGCCTTGAGCGACGGTGAAGCTGATGTCCTTCAGGATGGGCAGCCCGCCCAGGCTCAGGCTGAGGGCATTCACCTCGATGAGGTTCATGCGCATCCATTCGCTTGGCGCAGGGCCGTCAGGTTGGAGGCCATGATTTGGGCGTAGTCGCTGCCCCGCGATTGGCTCGTCAGTCCTTCGATGGGGTCGAGTTGGTCGGTGGCCAAACCAAGGTCACTGGCGATGGTCTGGGCTAGCGAGGGTGAAGTCAGAGGTTCGAAGAAGACAGTGGTCAGGCCCTTGTCCTGGACGATCTGATGGATGTCGGCGATTCGGTCGGGACTGGGCTCGGCGTCGGGTGACAGACCTTCGATGGAAATCTGCGTCAGGTTGTAGCGCTCGGCCATGTAGCCGAAGGCCGCGTGGGTGGTGAGAAAATCAGTGCGCTGGCAAGAGGCTAGGCCTGTTGTGTACTGGGAGTCGATCCCGGTCAGGGTGAAGGTCAGCGTGACAAGGCCTTGGGTGTACGTCGGCTGGTTGGCCGGGTCGATCTGGATCAGCTTCTGGGCGATGGCCTGGGCCACGGTGATCATCTTGGTCGGGTCGAGCCAGATGTGGGGATCGAGGTTGCCCGAGCCCACGTCGTCGATCCCAGTCCCGTGGTCTTCCAGCGGCACCACGGTGGTCGTGTCGATCGTGTTGGCCGGCTTGCCCTGCTGGACTGCGGCGTCGACGGCCGGTTGCAGCCCGGCTTCGTAGATTGTCAGGTCCGACTTGGCGATGGTGGCGACCTGCTGGGCGGTCAATTCAAGGTCGTGGGGCTCCGCGCCCGGCTGGGTCAGGTCGGTCACGGTGACCGCGTTTCCCCCGATGGTCTGGACCAAATAGGCGTACGGATACAGTCCCACGACGACGGACAATGTGTGGGGTGAGGCCGGGGGGGCTGCCTGGCATCCCGCCAGCAGCAAGGGCACAATCGCGACGACGGTCAGGATGCGAAGTTTCATGAGAATCATTATCAATAAGGATGTGGATGGTGTCAACTTCACGCTGAAATTCGCTGAGGTGGACAAGTGATCAGGCTAAAATAGCATCGTGCTACAACCCGACATCTTCAAAGCCAACGATATACGCGGCATTGTCGGCCAGGATTGGGATGCTGAGGGGGCGTGGGCCATCGGATGTGCGTACGCCATGCTGCAGCCAGAACGAAAGATCGTTGTCAGTCGGGACATGCGGATCACCGGTCCGGAAATTCAAGCGGCATTTGTACGTGGGGTGACCCAGGGCGGGATCGGCGTGGTGGATATCGGACTGGCCTCGACCGACGGTTTGTGGTTCGCCTCCGGTTCGCTTGATCGTCCGGGGGTGCAGATCACATCGAGTCACAACCCCAGCGCGTACAACGGGATGAAATTCTGCGAAGCGGCGGCCAAACCGGTGACACCCGACTTCCTGGCCACCTTGGCCGGCCTGGCTGTGGACATTGACAGCGGTGTCCGCCAGCCTGTCCAGGCTCCGCATCCGGGCACGGTTGAGCATCGGGACACGTTGGACCAGTACGTCAGGTTCCTTGTGGAACTGGTCGACTTGGAGGGCATGAGGCATCTGAAGGTTGTCGTCGACGCGGGTAACGGCATGGGTGGACAGACGGCTCCGGCTGTGCTGTCCCATCTGGATGTCGACCTTGTCGGCCTCTATCTGGACCTCGATGGCAGATTCCCCAACCATCAGCCCAATCCGTTGGAACCGGAGAACCTAGTCGACGCGCAAAACGCCGTCAGGGCTCATCGGGCTGACATCGGGTTCGTCTTCGACGGGGACGCGGACAGGGCTTTCATGATCGACGAGCAGGGCGAGGTCGTCACCCCGTCGGCCATCACCGCCTTGATCGCGGTCGACGAGCTGGGCCTTGAGCCCGGTGGGACGATCGTCATCAACACCATCACCTCTTCGGCGGTGCCTGAGATCGTCGCCGAGCACGGGGGTCAGGTGGTCACCTCGCGCGTGGGGCACACGTACATGAAGGCACTGATGGCTGAACACAACGCCATTTTCGGCGGCGAACATTCGGCCCATTACTATTTCCGTGACTTTTTCGGGGCGGACACGGGCATCCTGGCGGCTCTGCATGTCTTGTCGGCCCTGGGGAAGTCCGACCAGCCCTTGTCGTCTTTGGTGCGCCAGTACACCCGGTACACCTCGTCCGGCGAGATCAATTCCCACGTACGCGACCAGCAGGCGTCGATGACTCTCGTCGCCGAGGCTATGGGCAAGGATGCCAGGCTGGAGTGGGGTGACGGGGTGAAGATCCTGGGCGACCAGTGGTGGATATCCTTGCGGGGGTCGAACACCGAACCCCTGCTGCGACTGAATGTGGAAGCCCGCGACCCGGATCTGATGGCCCGGCTGCGCGATCGTGTGCTGGATCTGGTGAAGGAGAACTGATGGCCTTGGAATTGGACTCGACCCTGTTGGAGATCCTGGCTTGTCCGATCTGCCACTCGAATCTGAGCGTGGACTATGACGCCAAGGAACTGGTATGCAATTCCGTGTCGTGCGGATTGGCGTACCCCATTCGCGGCGGGATTCCGGTCATGCTCGTCGAAGAAGCCCGTGACACGCGACTGCCTCCCAGGCGGTCCTGATCTGGCACGGCCATGTTCGACGATTCATTGTTGGATGATCCCGTGGCCTTGCTGGCCAAGGGGGAGCGGGTTCGCGCCCTGGCTCTGACCGGTGCCCGGATCAGGCTGGAGCACACCGACGAACTGTTGGACATCGCCTCTCATCTGGGGGGGGTTCGCCCCCGGTCGGTGGTGGCCATCGGGGCGGAGGCACGCTTGATCAGGGCTGTGGTCGAGCCGTCCTGTCCGGTTCCGTGTGTTGCGTGGCCGATGACGGTGCTGCCACCGTGGGCCGGGCCTCTCGACCTGGTGATCGTCCTGGCCGGAGCCGACGCACGTCTGTTGCCGGCCTGCGTGGAGGCTCACAAACGAGGTTGCTGGCTGCTCGTCGTCGCCCCACAAGGGTGCCCGATCCTGGACGAGTCGGTGTCGATGGAAATGTTGCCGACTCATCAGGACGATCCATTCGTGTCGGCGTTGCTTGCTCTGAAAGTCCTGGACTTGCTGGACTTGGGCCCCGGACTGGACCTGGAGGACACGGCAGCGGCCCTGGACGCGGTGGCCGAGACCTGTGGGCCACGCCACGGGCTGGAGGTCAATCCGGCCAAGAACCTGGCCTGTGCGCTGGCCGATGTCGTGCCACTACTGTGGGGAGGATCGGTCCTGGCGGCGAGGGCTTCGCGGCGTGTGGCCGAGGCCTTGCGTGACGTCACCGGACTGCCTGTTCTGGCAGCAGACGAGCATGCTCTGGCCCCTCTGCTCCTGAAGTCCGAGCCTCGTGACCTGTTCGCGGATCCGGTCGAAGGGGGGCCGGATGTCACCCGGTTCTGCCTGCTCATCCTCGACGACGAGGAGTATGTCCCCTATGGCGTGGACCTGGCCCGGCTGGCGGAGAGCCGGGATGTCCGGGTGGAGACGATCCGGTGCATGGACGGTAACCCAGTCGAACGGTACGCCAGTTTGTTGCATCAGGGGCTGTTCGCGGCCGCGTACCTGGATCTGGCCACGGTGAGAGAATAGAGCCTGCCGGCTTTGTGGCAGTGAAAAGGAGTCGTCATGAAACAGGTTGTGGTTCTGAACGGGGTCAATCTGGGGCGTTTGGGCGTCCGCGACCCAGGCGTCTACGGCTTGGTGACCTATGCCCAGTTGGCGGAACACCTGGTGGGCACGGGTTCCGGTCTCGGCTTGACAGTCGATGTACGCCAGACAGATTCGGAACAGGAGATGATCTCCTGGCTCCACGAGGCGGCCGACCGTGGCACACCGGTGGTGATCAACCCGGGGGCGTGGTCGCACTACTCGTACGCCCTGGCTGACGCGGCTCGTGAGGTTCCGTTCCTTGTCGAAGTGCACATTTCCAACATTCATGCGCGCGAGGAGTTCCGGCATCATTCCGTGATATCGGGCGTGGCCACCGGCGTCATCGCGGGGCTCGGCCTGGCCGGGTACGACTATGCGCTGGCCCACGTGGCAGCCACTGTGGGCGACCAGCCCGGTGACGCGCAGCACCGCGCGTGACGAGTGGCGCCGTGGCGACAGCGAAACAAACCTTAGTTCTTGGTACGGATCTGGTGAAGCATCATCTCGGCGGGTCGTGGTCCTTTGGACTCGACCATGCTCGTACTCGCTTGGGATGCTGCCACTATGCCGACCAGACGATCACCTGCTCGCGCTACTTGGTGGCCTACCTGGCCGACGACGAGGTCGAGCAGGTGATCCTCCATGAGATCGCCCATGGGCTGGTGGGACCTCAAGCGGGACACTCACGGGTGTGGAAGAAGCAAGCGCGCGCCTTGGGGTACGACGGTGGCCGTACCATCGACGTGCCTGAGGCCAGACTGTCGGCCCGGTGGCGCGGGGTGTGCGTGGCGGGGCATGAGGTCTTGCGCCACCGCCGGCCGTCGGGACCGGTCTACTGCGGGACCTGTGCCCGAGCCGGTGTGAGGCGGGCGATCACCTGGCAGGACCGGGGGTTGGATCTGCTGGCGCGTGGGTGAGGGTCCGTTTCCTGACCCACAAGGGAAGTACCACCAGCCCCTTGCGCTGCGCGTGGACAAGCAGCAAGATGCCGAGCGCTCCGAGCAGGACCACGGGAACAATCGACCCCTCCAGGCCGAATGAGCCGCCGGAGAGGATGTCGGGGCCCGACCAGGTGCTGGTCAGCCAACTGTTCTGTGCCCCGCTGCCTGACACGCGCGATCCGAAGATCGGACCCTCGGTGATATTCCAGGCGAAGTGCAGCCCTATGGTCCACCACAGGGACCGGGTCAGCGTGTAAACGGCGGCGAAGAGGATCCCCGCTTCAATGGCGATGGCGATGCCGCCCCACAAGGATCCGTCGGGATTGGACCAGTGCATCAGGCCGAAGAACAGCCCGGAGACGAGCACCGCTCCCCAGGTGCCCAATCCTTCCTCGACGAGGCGGAAAAGGATGCCGCGGAACAAGATTTCTTCGGCCACGCCGGCCACGACTCCCATCGTCAGTAGGTCAGACCATGGCGCGTACGACAGATTGAAGCCCGTGATCCGGTAGGTGCCGATCAGGGCCAGAACGCCGACGCACACCGCTACCAGGATGAGGCCCAGGAGCATGCCCTTGAGGGCCCCGAGGGCTCGGCGTGGCTGAAGTTCATGGGGCCAAACGCGCCGTTCGGTGAGCATGACGAGCACCAGGTAGGCGAGCAGGGCGCCGAACAGTTCCATCATCTGTGGCGTGGAGTTCGCCATCGGGGTGTCGGGTGTGACGGCGAAACTGATGGAGTAGTACAGCAGGACGCCGACAATGTAGACCAGGATGAAGAGCCCTCCCCGCACCCAGGCGGAGTTTCGTACTGGTGTCACCGATGGGTACGGACGATGGGGGTGGTCCTCGGTCAGCAGATCAGACGCGCGGATCCGGGGAGCCTGTTCGCCCATCAAGCCCAGCACTGTCATGGGACCTCCTGTTGATTTCTGAAAGTCGAGTATAGGGGATGGGGGTGGGAACCCTCGTCCTTGTTGTCGCCATCACAGCGGACGGCCATGACGGGAATGCTTCTTCTCCAGTACGGATGTGAGCGGGAGTTTCCCGGATGCACCGATTGCTGGCGTCGCGTAGCAGCCATGGGATTCGGGAGTAATCTGGTTCACGTGGTGGGTCGTGTCAGGCTGGTTCATCGGGGCCGGTGTCCGAATCATCTCAGACGCCTGGGTGCGGGCAGTCCGCTGGGAAGGAACTGAGAAGTGCCAGTGAGCATCGAACGACACCGGCACCTGCCGGGCGTCGTGACGACGATTCTCGCCTGGGTGGTAGTCGGAGCCCTCGCGAGCGGCGTTTCGGGATGTTCTCAGGCTTCGGGCCAGGCTGGCTCCACACCGAGCACACCGGTCGTCCTGCCTGACCATGGCCGGTCCTTGTCCCAACTCGGATTGGCCAACGGGCCTGCGAATGACATCTGGCTCCCGGCAGGAGTGACACTGACGTACACCGCTGATCAGCCGAATCTGTTGATCGTGGTCGGACCAGCGGCCCAGGCTTCTGACGTGCAGGAGTACCTCACCCAGACTCTTCCGGGTCTGGGCTGGGCCATCACGGGCAATGCGCCCGGTGGCGTGACCTTTCAGGATGGGCCCTGGCGTGGAGCCTATGCGCTCGGCACGGATTCATGGGCGTTGACGGTCCGCGACGATTGATGTCACAGACGCCGTAAGAAGTCGGCGTCGTCATCCGGGGCTTGGGGCGGCAGGGACCCGGTGTCGATCGGACGCCCGAAAATCCACCAGGCCACCATTCCGAAGATAGGCACGACGAGGACGATGACCAGCCAGAGGAATTTCGGCAACACCCGTACTCGCTCGGAGTCGGACTGGACCACGTGCACAGCTGTGTAGATCGTGCACGCGATGAAGAGCAGTAACGGAAGACCCCGTGTCATGAAAGCAATTCTACGTGATCTGTCAATTCCACAGTTATTGCTGCCAGTGGATCCGGGCTGGCCCCGAATGCACCGGCTGCGACGCCAGCAATCGGTGAATCCGGGCTTGATAGGGATTAATCCCCATGGAAGCAGCATTGGTGAGGTGTGTTAGCATCGTGTCTGGAGACTTGAGGTCTGCCTAGGATTCGTGCGATACCTGGAGGGCGGCAGGCCAGGGAACAAGGGGTAATGTCATGGGGATGCTATCTCGTTGGTGGAGAAAAATCCTTTCTGTGGGATCCGTCGTCGTCCTGGCGACTGGCTTCACAGCGATGGCCATCGCCGGCCAGGGATTCCCGGTCGCGCAGGTGAATCTGAACGATTCCGGAGTGTGGGTGACAAGCCAACAACTCCAAGCCGTGGGCCGTTTCAACTATGCTGCCCAACAACTCGACTCCATCGCGTATGTCACAGACATGTCTCATTTCGATGTCCTCCAAGAAGGCGCGACTGTTTTTGTCGTCGACCGGGACGACGGCTCCGTCGCTCCGCTCAACCCGGCGAACCTGACGCTGGGACACACCATGATGCTGGGCGGGGGGACTGATGTCGAACTGGGTGGTGGGATGGTCGGGATATTGATTCCGGGCAAAGGCTCATTCTGGCTCCTGCCAGCGGCCATGGTCCAAGGTTTCGATCCCGAATCGCCAGCCACGCCAGCCATTCTCACCGACCTGCCCAAGAACGCGGTGATGGCCGTGGGCCAGGACGGGACGGCATACGTCGTCGATCCTGGAGCCGGAGTGGAAAAGACAGTACGCGTGGACTCAGACGGGTCCAACCCCGTCGTGACGGACCAGGCCATGAATGGCCTGCTGGCCGATGGAACCTATGCCATGACGGTGGTCGGCGCCCAACCAGTACTGCTCAGCCAGCAGGATTCCACGCTCCACCTGGCCAGCGGGAAGACAGTGGGTGTACAAGCCAATGAAGCGGCAGTCGACGCGACCTCGGTCTCGCTCCAGATGGTCTCGGCGGCGGCGAGTTCGGTGGTGTACCAGACACCGACCGCACTGGTCTCCCAACCCCTGAACGGCAGCCAGGCCAGTGTCACCCAGGCTGATGACGCCGGGGGAGTCCAGGTGGCCAATCCACCGGTCCAACTCGACGGGTGCACGTACGCCGTCTGGTCTGCCACCGGTGCCTTCCTACGCGATTGCCCTGGCGACAGCAATGATCTGACCACCACCATCGGCCCGATCTCCGCCACCAGCGACCTCAGGTTTCGCGTCAATTGGGGGCACATCGTCCTGAACGAACTCACCTCGGGCGCGGTGTGGTCTGTGGCCGACCGAGTGGTCAAAGTGGACAACTGGAATTCCATGATGGATGCGGACAAGGGCGACCAGGACACCCAGGCCAAGGAAGAGATCGACGAATCTGTCAAGCCTGACCGCAGTGCGGAGAACCATCCTCCCCAGGCTGTGGACGACCAGTTCGGCGCCCGCCCGGGGTCGTCTGTGCTCTTGCCCGTGGTGGAGAACGACACCGACGAGGATGGCGACCTGTTGACGGCCTCCCTGGTCGGCGACGCCCCCGCGGGCACGCAATTATCCTTGGTCTATTCCCAATCCGTCTTTCAGATGACCCTTCCTCCCACTGCGTCGGGAACACTCGGTTTCACCTATCAGGTCTCGGATGGCCGCGGTGGCACGTCGGACGCCCATGTCGAGGTGGATGTTCATCCCGATGCTGTCAACGACCCGCCGGCCCCGATCCGGGCTACGTCGTTGACCGTGACCAGTGGCCACACGGTGTCGTACAACGTCTTGTCCAACTGGCGTGACCCAGACGGTGACACCATCTTCCTCGTCGGGGCCACCTGCCCGCCCGAGGACTCGGTCCAGGCCCTGGAAGACGGCTCTTTGGCTTTTCAGGACGGCGGGATTTCCACGGGTGTGAAAACGATTCACATCCAGGTCTCCGATGGACGTACGGTCGCGGATGGCGAGGTCACGGTGAACGTCCTGCCGCCGGGGAACCGGCCTCCCGATCCGACCCCCGATCTAGTTTCCGGCACGGTGGGCTCCCAGATCGTCATCCATCCGTTGGACAATGACACCGATCCGGACGGTGATGCCCTGCAGTTGACCAGTGTCAGTTCGGACCCGAGGTGTTCGGTGGCGGCCGACACTGTCGCGGGAACCATCACGGCGGTCTGTGACGAAGCGGGGTCGGTGTACTTGACGTACACCGTCACCGACGGGCCCTCGACCAATCAGGAGAGCTGGATTCGCCTTCTCGTCCTGCCCGCACCCGACCAGGACGCGCTTCCAGTGGCCGTTCCGGACACGGTTCTGGTCTCCGCCGGACAGGAGACCTATGTCAATGTCTTGGACAATGACGTCAACCCCATGGGATATCCCTTGGTCGTGACCTCGGTGGACGCGACCGCCGACCTGCCGTTCGTGGTGTCGGTCATCGATTATGACCGAGTGAAGATCACCCCCCAGAAGGATTTCACCTCGCCGGTCAGCTTCGACTACACGATCTCCAATGGAAAGGGGTACGCCACCAGTCGCGTCACCGTGGTCCCCATACCGGCTCCCGACCGCATCATGTCGCCAGTGGCCGCAGACGACCAGGTGACGGTCCGGGTGGGCGACATCGCCACCGTCGACGTCCTGGCCAATGACTCTCAGCCCAATGGGATTCCGCTGAAGTTGCTGCCCGATCTTTCCCAGACTCCCAATCCCGACACCGAAGCCCTGGTGTTCGCGTCCGGCAACGTGGTGCGGGTCCATGCCCGTCAGACTCCGGGAACCTACACCGCTTTGTACCAGGTCGCGAACCAGACCGGGTCGGCCGAACCCGACACGGGCCGGCTGACGATCCACGTCGTCTCTGACGACACCGGAAACGACGCTCCCAAGCCCAAACAGGTGGAGGTACGCACACTGGCCGGACGTGAGGTGGCCGTCACCATTCCGCTCGACGGCATCGATCCCAACGGTGACTTCGTCTCCCTGGTGGGCATAGGCTCGGCTCCTTCCCAGGGGCTGATCACCGCCGTCAGTTCGACCGGGTTCGTCTACTCCCCGGGGGACACCACGACCGGCGCCGACTCCTTCACCTACGTCGTCCGCGACCGCAAGGGGCTGGAAGCCACAGGCCAAGTCCTGATCGGCATCGCTCCGGCCAGTGACCAGAACGAACCCCCCATCGCTGTCACGGACACGGTGGAGACCAGGCCGGGGCGTCAGGTCATCGTGCCGGTAACCGACAATGACGTCGACCCGAATGGCAACTCATGCTGTTCGCTGGTGGCCGGCTCGGCAGCCTCCGACAGTTTCACCGCCACGACTCAGGGCAACGATGTGCTCATCACCGCTCCCGGGCAGTCCGGGTCGTACTGGGGGACCTACGCGATCACCAACGGCGTCGGCTTGCAGAGTACGGGCATCATCACGGTGACGGTCAGCCCGGATGTCAGCTTGAAAGCCCCGATTCTCGGCGACGACACGGTCTCGTTGACTGATGCTCTCACCCACACATCGGTGGACGTGTCAGTACGGGACAACGACCGCGATCCCGACGGTGACGTGAGCCAGGATTACGTCACGGTGGCCGATCCGTCTGTCAGTGTCAACGATGGCCTGGTCACGGTGCCGATCACGACTCAACTGCAGATCATCGACTACTCACTGACCGATCCGGATGGCCTGGTCGGCCACGGATTCATCACCGTCCCGGGAGTGGACACGATTCCACCCCAGTTCAACGCGTCCGCCAATCCGCTTCAGGTCAAACAGGGTGAGTCTGTGACAGTGTCCTTGTCGGACTACGTCGTCGTGCGCTCCGGGCGTACTCCCAAGGTGACCCAGGCTGACAAGGTCTCGGCCTGGAACGGGTCGGCTGAAGCGCCCTCCTCGACTCAAGTCACCTTCCACGCCCCTGCCGATTACACGGGTCCCGCGGCCATTCTGGTCGAGGTGACCGATGGGACCAGCCTGGAGGACGACACCGGGCTGACGACGATGATCACGATTCCCGTCACGGTTCTGCCCTCGGACCAGGTCCATCCCCAGCCCGTGATTGCGATGGGCAACGCCTCGGTCACGGTCGAAGCGGGACAGTCGGCGCCGGTCGCTCTGGCTCCCCTGGTGAAGGGCGCCGACCCGACCAGTCACCTGTCGTTCACCGTGGCCCAGCCGGTCAATGTCAAGGGGATGACCAGCGCGATCAGCGGTGGGACACTGACTGTCGCCGCCGATATCACGGTGGCCAAGGCGACGAAAGCCACGGTGACAGTCGAGGTCACCGATGGCCGGTCGACCACTCAGGCTCAGATTTCTGTGACCGTCGTCGGGACCACCAAGCCGCTGCCCGTGGCCGTTGACGACCAGGTCCCGAAAGCCAGCCAGGGGGTGGCGACCTGCGTGCCGGTGACGGCGAACGACGTGAATCCTTTCCCCGGTACGAACCTCAGTGTTGTCGGCGCAGTCGTCGAATCTGGACAAGGCACAGTCAGCACGGGCTGCGACGGCAATGGCGTCTTGGTGACTCCAGCCGATGTTTTCCTGGGACAGATGGTGGTCCGGTACACGATCCAGGACCAGACCGGGGATCCGGATCGCCAGGCTCAGGGCCGCATTTATCTGACGGTGCGAGGACGCCCCGCCGCGCCCAGCGGTGTCAGCGTGGTCCAGATCGGCGATCAGCAGGCCACGTTGAAGTGGACACCGCCGGATAACCATGGCGCGGCCATCACCGGCTACACGGTGACAGGGGTTCCGGGGTACACCAAACAGTGCCCAGGGACGACCTGCGTCCTCGACGGCTTGACGAACAACACGACCTATACCTTCACTGTCACGGCGACGAACGAGGTGGGCGTGTCCGATCCCTCCCTGGCGTCTCAGGAGGTACGTCCGGATGCCGTCCCCGACCCCATGCCGACTCCGGGGATCAACTGGGGTGACCAGTCCGTGAGGGTGACCTGGCCGGCAGGCACCAGTCGCGGGTCGCCGATCACTTCGTACAATCTGCGTATTTCTCCGGCGCCGCCGTCCGGCCAGCAGGTCGTCACGGGGGTGACGGGGCTCAGCTACACCTGGACCGGGCTGAAAAATGGCACGGCCTACAAGGTGCAGGTCTGTGCGGTCAACTCAGCCCCGGATGTGTGTACTGATCCCAGTCAGTGGTCGGCGTACTCTATGGAACAAACCCCGGCTGGTCCGCCTGCCGCTCCGTCCGCGCCGACGTGGACCCGGCTCGACCCGGTCGGCAATGAGGGCCGGGCACAGGTGTGCTGGAACGCTCCCTCGGATAACGGGGCAGCGATCTCGACGTACACACTGACATCGTCAACGGGCAATGTGTACACCGTCTCTGCCACCGGGACCCAGGTTTGCCAAACGACGACCTTGTCGACCAGCCAGAACGAATACACCTTCACTGTCTCCGCGACCAACAAGGCTGGGACAGGGACGGCCTCGACCCCGTCTGCCGGGTTCCGGTCGATCGTACCGCCCGGAGCGGTGTCGGGCCTGACCAGTTCGGACCAAAACGGCAGTTGTGCGCTGTCCTTCACGGCGGCCCCGCTCAATGGCGCCAAGGCCTCCGAGGTGTCGTACCGCTGGCAGGCCTCGAACGGTGCCTCGGGCTCCTTCGGTGCGTCGACGTCTGGGACGGCGGCCCTGCCGAACAGCAACACCGGGTACACCATCCAGGTGTGGGCTGAAACCACTGTTCAATCCGTCAGCCAGGATGGTCCGAAGACCAGTGTCCAGAATTGCCGCCCGTACGGCCCGCCCAATCAGCCTGGCGCCAACGCATCCCAGAACGGTGATGCAGTGAGCGTGTCGTGGACTATGCCGGCGGAGAACGGGAGGGCGATCTCCAACCTGGAGGTGAACATCGATTCCGGTGGATGGACATCCGTGGGGGCGACGAACGGCTCCCAGTCGGTGGGCAGCACCTGTGAGCAGAGCCACACCGTCCAGGTACGGGCGGTCGACGCCCAAGGGCAGACCAGTTCGGTGGCCACTGCGAGCGCGACTGCGGCCGCCTGCCCGGCGCCTCCCAGTTGTACGTATCACGTCTCCGGGCCCACATCGGTGTCCATCACGTTCTCCAACATGCCGGCGGATGCCACCCAGTGGTGGAAGTACACCGATTCGGGGTGCGGGTCGAACAACGGCCAGCCCCCCGGGTGCTTCGTCCATCCCGGTTCAGGAACCTTCATGGTGGGAGGATGGAAGGCTGGCGTGAACTTGCAGACCCATGCCGTCTACTTCTGGTTCGCCCATGGCGATTCAGGTTCATCAAAAATTGTCGATTGTACACCCGCATGACAACGGCAACCCTGGCGACTCCTCGCCGATATCTCCCGGAAAGGACATCGTGACCCATGACCATGACTCCCGATGAAGCCCAGTGGTTCGCCCAGGCTGTCACCCAAATCGTCGCCAACGTTGGCAAGGCCGTGTTGGGCAAGGACCGCGAAGTACGCTACGCGGTCACCGCCCTGCTGGCCGAGGGCCACATCCTCCTGGAGGATGCCCCGGGCACCGGCAAGACTCAATTGGCCCGGGCGCTGGCGGCCACCGTCGCTGGGACGAGCAAGCGTATCCAATTCACCCCCGACCTGTTGCCGACCGATGTCACAGGCGTGACAGTCTTCGACCAGCGCAAAGGCGACTTCGAATTCCTGCCCGGGCCGGTGTTCACCCACATTCTGCTGGCCGATGAGATCAACCGCGCGTCGCCCAAGACCCAGTCGGCTCTTCTGGAAGTCATGGAGGAGGGCCAGGTCACCGTCGATGGCGTGACGCGGAAGGTGGGCCGCCCTTTCATGGTCATCGCGACCCAGAACCCGATCGAGCAAGCCGGGACTTACCGCCTCCCCGAAGCGCAGTTAGACCGTTTCTTGATGAAGACCTCCATCGGCTACCCGGACATGGCCCATACCGTCGAAATCCTGTCGGGAGCGGCGGTGAAGAACCGTTCCTCTCTGGTCTCCCCGGTCATCCCCGCCGACAAAGTGGCGGAAATGGCCGATCTCGCCACAACAGTGCACGTCGCGGATGCCGTACTGACCTATATCGCGACGGTGGCCCAGCAGACCCGCGCGAGTGAGCAGACCCGCATCGCAGTCTCAGTACGAGGGGCTCTGGCCATGACCAGGACGGCGAAAGTGTGGGCGGCCTCCCAAGGGCGGCCTTATGTCACCTGCGACGATGTGAAAGACCTCGCGCATCAGGTGTGGGACCACCGGCTCATCCTCGACCCCGAGGCTGAATTCGCCGGTGTCACTGCCGCTTTGGTCATCGACCGGGTCCTCGCCGAAGTGCCCGTTCCCACCACCGGGATCACCCCATGACTCCTCCCGTTCCCACCAGGGCAGTGCCGGGCCGGGGCCGGTCGCCGCGACCGGCCGGCCGGGTGAAGGCTGCCCACGCCAGCGATGCAGCGCCCTGGTCGAGGGCGCCCTCCAGACTGGCGTTAGATCGTCGACCGGTGCTGGACCAAGCGCCACACCTCTGGTCTCCAGTACGCCGTGGCGCACAGACTGTGGGCCGGTACCTCCGCCCGGCGGTCGAGGAGGCCCGGCCCATTCTGGGGATCATCCAGCCCATCGGCTGGGTGGTGATCGCGGTGGTCGTGGCAGCCCTGGCGGTGGGGGACTGGCTGCACTGGCATGAATTCTTGGTCATTGGCTTGTTCTTGCTCGTCCTGGTGGTGGGTTCGGTCTACTTCGTCCTCGGCAGGGTCTCGTATTCGGTCCAGGTCGACATGACCCGGTTGAGGGTCCGGGTGGGCGACGACGCCCACGGCGGGCTCACGGTGCGCAACACATCGGCCAGACGCTTGCGCCCCTCGGTTTTCCTCGTACCCATCGGTCAGGCCACACGGGTCTTCGATGTCGGCCACCTGACCGGCCACGATTCTTTCTACGAGTCCTTCGGGGTGGACACCAGCCAGCGGGCGGTCGTCCCTCTCGGGCCAGTACGATCCTCGCGCGGCGACGGGCTGGGGCTGTTGAGGCGGGAGCAGAAGTGGACTGAGGTCCAGGAGTTGTTCATCCACCCGAGGACCGTCTCCTTGGCGGACTCGTCGGCTGGGTTCCTGAGGGATTTGGAGGGCCGGCCGACCGACACCTTGTCCTCTTCGGACATCGCCTTCCACGCGCTGCGAGATTACGTGGTGGGCGACGACCTGAGACACGTCCACTGGAAGACCTCCGCCCGCACGGGCAGGCTGGTCGTGCGCCAGTTCGAGGAAACCCGTCGTTCCCACCTGGTCGTCTGCTTGTCCGGTTGTTCATCGGATTATGCGAGCGCGGCGGATTTCGAGTTGGCCGTGTCCGTCGCCGCGTCCCTGGGCCAGCAGGCGATCCTTCAGGAGAAGGACCTGACCATTGCCGTTCCGGGAGGCTTTCTGAACACCGTCACCGGGATGATCATGCTGGATGGTTTCTCACGGTTGGAGTTGGCTGACCGGATCCCGCCGGTGGAAGCGGTTGCACTCGAAGCCGCGAACGCCTCTCCAGACGCGTCGGCGGCCATGGTGATCACGGGAACACAGGTCGAACCGGGCCGGTTGCACGCCGCCTGCTCGCGGTTCGGTGTCGATGTGCTGACCGTCGTTCTGCGGTGTGAGATCGCCGTTCCCATGGGCCGCAGCAGCTTGGGCGACTCTGCGGTGTTAACTCTGGGCAGCTTGAACCAGCTGCCACGGATGATGCGGTCCCTGGAGGTCTGATGCCAGCAGTGAAGCCCCGAACCCTGACATGGCCGGCAGCGGTCGACGCCGTTGCGGTGATGGTCTTGCTGGCGGCGGGGCTGGCGGGGTTCTGGCCAGTGTTCGGTGGGCCGGGCTTCATCCGGCCAGTGGTCTTCGGCATCCTCGTCGGAGCTGGGGCCGCCTGGCTGGGGGCCTGGCGACGGTGGTCGACCTTCACGATGGCCGTGGCGACAGTGGTGTCGTACTTCGTCTTTGGCACGGCTGCCGCTCTGTGGAGCCGGGGAATCGCCCAGCTGGCTCCCAACCTCGCGTGTCTGAAGACGCTGGTTTTCTCCTCAGTGTCGGTGTGGCGGCAGTTCGTCACCGCCACAACTCCGGTAGCCAGCTTCTATCCCTTCATGCTCGTGCCCTTCATCCTCACACTGGTGGCCTCGGTGGCCGCGTTCTCAGCAGCCTGGCGGGCTCGCCACCCCGGAGTCGCGCTGATCCCGGTGGCGGCCCTGACCGCGCTGGTGATCCTGTTGGGTACGTCGAACGCTTTCTTCCCCACCGTCCAGTCGGTGGTCCTGTCGCTGGTCAGCGTCTGCTGGATTGTCTGGCGTAACCACCAGGCCACCGGCGCCATGTCCGCAACTCGCCGCCCATCGTCCCTGGCCGGGGGAGCCTGGCTGGCCAAGGCTGGGGTCCTGTTCGGCGTGGCCACTCTGGTGGCCGGTGTGGCGGGACCGGCGCTCTGCACGGGAATCGACCGGGATGTCTTGCGCAAGCATGTTGTCCCGCCTCTGGACCTGACGGCTTTCGCCAGCCCCTTGATCTCCTTCCGGAACCTGGTCGACACGCAGAAGGACGATGTCTTGTTCACTGTGGATGGATGGAGCCAGGATGACTTGCTGCGCCTGGCCGTGATGGACACCTACGATGGCATGGTCTACAACGTTGGCGAGGCGACCGGAGCCTCCCGCTACGACCGGGTCGGACCGGATCTGGGCGATTCACCCGCACCCTCCCCCGGGCAGCCGGTGACGGTCACGGTCACGGACGATGACTACTCGGGAGTGTGGGTTCCGTCGCTCAGCCAGAACCGGAGCCTCACCTTCACAGGACCTCAAGCCGAGGATCTGTCTTCATCGCTGTATTACAACCCGCAGTCGGACTGCCTGATCGACCCGACGGGGCTGTCGGCGGGGACGTCGTACACGGTCCAGTCTCTGATCCCCACGGCGACTCCCACTGCGGCAACACCTGTCGCCCGAGTGACCTTGCCAGCCCCGCAATGGGTTCCCGATTCTGTCGGGGCGCTGGCGGTCCAGTGGACAGGCGAGGACACCTCGGCCCTGGACCAGGTCAATGACATCGTCGGCACGCTGCGGACGACCGGGTACTTCTCCCACGGCCTGGAATCCGAGGATCCTTCCCTGCCCGGGCATTCGTCGTACCGGATCGACAAGCTCTTGGCCGATCCCTCCAGGATGGTTGGCGACGATGAGCAATACGCCGTTGCTGCTGCCCTGATGCTGATGAAGATCGGGATCCCGGCCCGTGTGGTCATGGGATTCAGAACCGATGCCGATTCCACGCTCGACGGCACAACCTGGTCGGTCAAGGGGTCGGATGCCCATGCCTGGGTGGAGGTTCCCTTCGACGGAGTCGGCTGGTACGCCTTTTTCCCCACACCCGACAAGAACCAACAACCCCAGCAACAGTTGAATCAGTCGAAAGCCAAGCCCAAACCGCAGATCCTCCAGCCTCCGCCATCGACGACCTCGCACGACGACCAGTCTCTGCAAGCCGATCCTGACTCGCAGAACAAGGACCAAAACAAGGAACAGCACCACTCGATCGCCTGGCGTACTGTACTGGCCTTGGTCGGGATGGGCGCCGTGCCTCTCATCGTGATTGTGGGGCCGATGGTGGTCATCATCGTCTGGAAGTCAGCCCGCAGAACTCGGCGCAGAACCGACGCACGCTTGCCCTGGAGAATGGCCTTCGCCTGGCAGGAGATCCTCGACCGGGCGGCGGACCTCGGCACTGTGATCCCGGCTTCCGCCACTCGGCGACAAGCGGCCACGATCGTGTCCAGCGTTTTTGCTCTGGGTACGATGAATGCGCTGGCCGATGCAGCCGATCTTGGCACGTTCAGCGCCTCGCCCCCGACTCCAGCCCAGGCCGATGCTCTGTGGCAGCAGGCTGTCTTGGCGGCCGCGGACCTCGGGCACACACGATCCTGGTGGCGGCGATTCCGGGCCAGGATCGCAGTGACATCCTTGCGTCGGCACGCCAAACCGACCGTCACGATCCCGGGAGGGCCGTAGGAATGCGATCATGTCCTCAGTGTGGGGCTCAGATCCCCGAGTCAGCCGTCGCCTGCCCTGCTTGCGGGCGGTCCGTCCCCTCGAATCCAGCTGGTTTCCTGATCTGGGATGTCCCGGGGACCAGGACCCCGGAGTTCTTCGACCACGGGCAGGCTGATGGCAACCCTTCCCAGGCGGCTCAACCGGCGTCGACACCGCGACCCGAGCCTGCCGTGCGCACAGGACAAACTCAGCTGACCGCTGTCTGCCCACCTCCCACTGCGGCGGTGGCCGCCGTGGCCTCCACGGTCTTGGCCCCGGGCGGATGGACCGGGCCTCGTCCGGGACCAGTGATGGACCGGCCAGCCGTGGCGGGGCCCCCGATGGCCACCCCTGCCGTGGACAGCCTCAGCATCGATTTGGTGTTCGACACCGGCCAACGCATCCACGTGAGCAGCCACGGCCTGGTCGGACGCAACCCGGAGTCGCCAGACCCGTCCGTGGTGTGTACGGCAGTGGACGACCCGGAGCGGTCCTTGTCGAAGACCCACGCCGAGTATGGCCTTGATGACCAGGGGTTATGGCTCAAGGACCGAGGATCCACCAATGGTACGGATCTTGTACGGATGGGGAGCCTGCCCCTCCACCTGGTTCCCGGAGAACCGGTCCGACTGTCGATCGGTGACACCCTGATCCTGGGACGCAGACGATTCCATGTTGAGAGGGCCCGAGAGTCATGACTGTCCTGGATGATGTGAAACTCAGTGTCGCCTCCGCGACCGACATCGGCCACCGCCGTGCCTTCAACGAGGACGCCGTCTTGGCCGAACGCCCTGTGTTCATCGTGGCCGACGGCATGGGCGGCCACGACGCCGGTGACCGTGCCAGTGCCATCGTGATCGATGAGATGAGCAAACTGGGCGCCGACCCCAGCGTCGAAGATGTCCGTGACGCCCTCACCCGGGCCCGCTGGAGCATCGACTCGTTGGAGGCTTCGCACACGTGGAGGGCGGCCGGTACGACGGTCAGCGGCATCGTGCTGGTGCGACAAGACGGCTGGCCGTACTGGCTGGTGATCAATCTGGGGGATTCGCGCACCTACCGTGTCGTCGGTGACACGGTCAACCAGGTGTCCGTGGACCACTCCGAAGCCCAGGAGATGATCGAGGCGGGACGTTTGGACGCCGTTTCAGCCCGGACGTACTCCCGGCGCAATGTCATCACGCGGGTCCTCGGAGCGCGCACCGTCGAGCGGCCCGACTACTGGCTCATTCCGGTCATGGGTCCTGGGCGGTGGATGATCTGTTCGGACGGGCTGACCACAGAGCTGACCGAGACCGAGATCGCCCGCATCGTCACCCAACCGCTCCCGGCCCACGAGGTTGTCACCCAACTGGTCAGCGCCGCCCTGGCCGCGGGCGGGCGCGACAACGTGTCGGTCGTTATCGTGGACGTGGAGGATTTCGCGGGCGATCCGGGCGGGGCCACTGTCGACGACACGATGGGCCTGGCAGACGGCGGCCAGTCCGGCGAGAAAGACCAATCATGAGGTACGCGACGGGACAATGGTACGGCCTGGTGTCGGGATCTGGCTGTGTCATCCTCGCACCGGACTCAACCGGCGAGAAGGTGACGTCGGTATGGGCAGCCCTGCGCAGTGGAAGCGGTTTCGCCCAGCTCCTCCAGCGGATGGTCGGCGACGCGGCGGCGGACCTGACGGCCTTGCCCGCCTTCGCCATCGCCGTGCCCGAATCCGGCGGCATCCACATCGCAGTACGCGGTCCATTGTCAGTACGCGCGATGACCACTGGGGGACCAGTATTGATCAGCGGCGCTGACGTCCTGACCTGGAAAGAAGACAGGATTCTTGCCCCCAGTCAGCTCAGTGTGGCTGCCGACGAAGACGGCGGCCTGCCCTCCTGGGTGCTCAACGACGGCATCGTGCCAGTCTCTTGCATCGACATGCTCCCGGGGGGAGGGGACTGGTCAGACTCCGCCCCTGTCCACAGTGTTGTGACCAGTACCCCAGGCACTGGACTGGCGGCCCTCAATGTGCCAGACACCCCTTCACCTGCGGCGGTCGCTGCCCAGGGTGAGCAGTCCAATCCAGCCGGTCATGCGGCCCCGGTGTCGCCAGTACCGGCTGTCCCGCCCCCGGCCCATGGTCCCGCTGCTCCTCCCCACCCAGGCTCGCCGCAGGGTGAACCAGTGACTCCGCCGTCGGGTACCCCACCTGCCCCTGTCCAATCCCGTGACGAGCAAGACCTGCACTACACCACGTTGTACCGGTCCTTCTTCGAGGGCCCAGCAGCAGCGAATCAGGCAGCGGAGAATCTCGACCCTGGGAATCCTGACCTGGGGAATCCCGCTTCCACTGCTCCTGTTCAAAGCGCCGCCGAGACTCAACTGACCATGTCCCCGCCACCTGGCGGACCGGCGTACGACCCAGGGCTGGCGAGGACGAACCAACCGTACGAGGACGAGGATGACCACGATGGCATGACGGTGATGTCGGCACCGGGTTTTGGCGAAGGTCCCTCCACTGATCACGACGGAATGACCACCCACACCTGGGTCGGCGACCAGGTGGCCGCCAGCCCAGTTCCGTCCCCGGCGGGCCCCATGGTCTCGGCGCGGATCTGCCCACGGTGTCACAGCGCCAACTCGACCCGGCGAGTCACCTGCCGGTTCTGTGACTCCCCGCTGGATGTCGATGCCACTCAAGTGCCGCGACCGATCCTGGGAAGGCTGAAACTGCCGGGGGGAGATGTGAGGCCCATCGACCATCCCTTCGTCATCGGCCGCCGCCCCGAAGCGACCCGGTTCTCCAACCTGGACATCCCCAACCTGATCACCGTCGAGGATCCCCATGTGTCGGCGACCCACCTGAGGGTCGACCTGGAGGATTGGAGTGTCCTGGTGACCAGTCTGGGCCGCAACGGGACCATTCTGCGCCGGGTCGGGCAACCCGACCGCCGTCTGACTGACGGGCAGCAGGAGATCGCCCAAGAAAAGGACGTCTACTTCCTCAGCCACGACCTGATGGTCACGATCGAGGAGTTGGCATGAGTTCGACCCGGCGTGAGGCCCCACCGCAGATTCCCGGTTTCTCCTACCTGCGCGATCTCGGACACGGTGGGTTCGCCGACGTGTACTTGTATTCCCAAGACACTCCGCACCGCCAGGTCGCCGTGAAGGTCTTGCACGCCGACATGGCGGGAAGCCAAGCAGCCGCCCGGCTCAACAAAGAGGCCGACGCCATGGCCGGGTTGTCCGGACACCAGAACATCGTGACAGTCTTTTCCTCCGGGGTCGCGATGGACGGGCGCCCGTACTTGGTGATGGAGTACTACCCGGGTGCCGCCCTGTCCCAGGGACTGCGCAAGACTGGGTGGTCCTTGGCCAATGTCCTCAAGATAGGCATCCAGTTGGCTGGAGCCTTGGAGTCGGCCCATCGCTACACGAGTCCGGGCCTGGGGACTGATTCACAAGGGATTTTGCACCGGGATGTCAAGCCAGCCAATATTCTGATGGACCGCTTCTCCCGCCCGGTCCTCGGCGACTTCGGTATCGCCATGACGGATGTCGAGGCTTCCAGGGGAGGCGCGCAGGGGATGTCGATCCCGTGGAGCCCGCCCGAGTCCTTCGACAAGAATCCTCGTCCGACCCGCCAATCGGACATCTGGAGCCTGGCAGCCACCATGTACGCTTTGCTGACGGGCAGGCCCCCCTTCGAGATTCCCGGTGGAGACAATCGGCAACATGTGATGATCGACAGGATCCGCAATGCTCCCTACCGCCCGCTCGGCCGGGTTGACGCTCCCGCCTCCTTGGATCAGGTCTTGTCCACTGCCATGGCCAAGTCGCCGCAGGCCCGGTATCCCTCCATGAAGGCCTTCGGCATGGCCCTGCGCGAGGTCGAAGCCGAACTCCACCTGCCGGCGACCCAGATGGACATCCTGGAGGATTCTGACGGCGATGACCGGATCGGCGATGACGAGACAGCGGGGACGAGTCTGCGCCCATTGACTGTGATCGACCCCCACATTGAGCAGACCATCGATCCCACCTTGGAACCCGACCCGGCCCACCTCCCGGGGGTGGCACAGGCCACCGACGTGGCTCATGCCCCAGTCAAGGACCTGCCACTAGCAAGTATGGGCTCATTGCCCATTTCCGAGGTTCCTGGCAGGAAAAACACTTCCAAGATGGCCCACCCGGCCTATCCGACGACCGCTGTGGACTTCGGCGGGTTGCTCGATCCCACCCAAGTACGCCCGGTGACTCTGGACCACCCTGAGCCTGCGGAATCGGTGACTGCTCAGCCACGGTCGCCTAAGTCACCCGGGAAACGCCGATGGGGTGTGGTCGCCCTCGCGGTCGTCATCATCGCTGTTGCCGTGACCGTGGTCGTCGTGGTTCTCCACGGCGCTCCTGACGTGCCCCCTCCTCCCGATGCCACCACCACCTCCGCCACACCCCACAATCCCATCGTGAATTCCACCATCCCCCAAGCAGTCACCGATCTGACCGGCACCCACGATTCTTCGGGTGATGCAGTCTTCACCTGGGTCAATCCGGACCCCCAGGAGGGTGATCAATACCGTTACACCGTCGACGGGTCGACCGATGTCACCGCTAAAATCACGGATCAGACGACGGTCACGGTGGCTTGGCCTGAGCAGGACAGTTACGTTTGTCTTGACGTGCAAGTCGTCCGTCACGGGGTACCATCGGACACAACGAGGCGTTGTGCTGTCGCCTGATATCCATACACGAAGGGGAGGACGCATGGCAGAGGAGTCGACTGTTCGTATCGAGTTCGAGGGACGGACGCACGTGGTGAGCCCGGGCCAGGTGTTCGACATCGGCCGCGAGGCAGACATGGTTCTCGACGCCAACCCGTACCTGCATCGTCGTTTCCTGCGGTTGGTGTACGAGTACGACCTGTGGTGGCTGGTCAACATCGGCGGCACGACGGCGGCCACCGTCTATGACCGCAAGACGAGCCTGCAGGCATGGCTGGGCCCCTCCACCCGGCTGCCCCTGGTGTTCGGTTCTGTCGACGTGGTGTTCACCGCCGGTCCATGCACGTACCAAATCCATCTGGTGAATGAAATCCCCTTGTGGCAGGAGGGGATAGGGACTGCCACGGCGGAATCGGGGACCACGATCGACGGTGTGGGCTGGACCATGGCCCAGCGGCTGGCAGTCGTGGCCCTGGCTGAGCCCGCGCTCAGGCGTGAAGGCTTCGGGATGATCCATGTCCCCTCGAATGCCGACGCCGCCGACCGGATCGGCTGGTCCGTCAAACGCTACGAAAAGAAAATCGACAATATCTGTATGAAATTGGACAACCTCGGTGTGGACGGGATGCGCGGAGGGGTGCGCCAACACGCCTCGGGCCGCCGCTCGCGCCTGGTCGAGTGGGCGGTGTCGACCGGTTTCGTGACCGCGGAAGACCTCACCCTGCTGGACGACCCTGGCGCCGTTCACGATGACGACGAGTAACCAACGACGAGTACCGATTTCCGCCGTGACAAGCAGTACGCGGGGCGTGGCCTGAACGGATGCGTCACTACGAAGATGCCCTGGCTCTAGGTTCTGGCGAAGTGCCCCTTGGACGTACCCTGAGTCCCGGTGACGGCTGGCTGGCGCCAGGTCTCCTCAGTCCGGCAGCGGAATCTGGACCGTACATGACTTGCCTGCATCCACGCTGATTCCGCGTCCCACGGGGAAGTCGGCCCGCTTGACGCGAGGGAAAGCCACCCGGAACAGCCCGTCACCGTCCGCCTGGTCGGGCTGAAGCACGATGCCCCGGCGTCCGTTTCTGATCTCAGAGATCAGTGGCCACGCCGATCCCCAACCAGCAGTCTCGGTTTCGCCGATGACCAGATGCCCATTGCGGCGGGCCGCCCGGATGAGACCGACGATGGGATTCTCCACCGAGGATCCAATGAATTCGGTCAAGGCCTCCAAGACGAGCACCGCACCAGGTATGCCCGCTGCTGGACGTTCCAGGGAAGGAAGAATGTCGGTGCACAACTCCGCGATCTCCTCCTCGGTTCTCGCGTGATCCGCCCAGATGGTCTCGGCGTGGAGGGCGGACCGGCTCGGACCGATGTAGTACTTGGGGACCCGCGGATCCCAACGGTGCAGGGCATGGCACAAATAGCGCAGGGCAGTGGTGCGCCCTGTACCTGGCATGCCCGCGACGACGAAGGTTCCCTCGGCCCTGAAACCGATCGGTTCCAACGTGTCTTCCCGGACCCCCAACACTGGTTGCCCGCCCACAGATGTCGGGACCTGGCCGATCGGAATCAGGCTCGGCAACCGTTCCACTCCCGGCGCCGCCACGATGCCGACCTGTGTCATCGACTTGGCCAGCGAGTCGATCGACGCCGCTTGCTTCTCGGTGTCGGACGTCGCGTTGAGGACCGCTATCTGGATCTCGTTGGTGTCTTCGGCGAACACCCCGCGTCCGGGGGGACTGGATGGGTCGAGGATGTCCTTGGCGATGTTCAGCAGCACGTACGTCGCTTCCTCCGCCTGCTTGAGGACCAGTCTCTTCTGGATGCTGGCGGCCAGGGCGGTGTTGATGGCGTTCGGTCTTTCAGCGGTCAGGGCCACGTGGATTCCCACCGAACGCCCTTCCGACAAGACCCTGGCTAGCATCGAGTACGGTTGGGCCGTTCCGACGGTGTTCTCGTACATGTCCCTGAACGCGGCGAATCCGTCGATCAGCAGGAGGATCCTGGCGGTGGTCTGGTCACCGCTGATGCGCCGGTAGTCGGCCAGACTGCCTGCTCGAACGGCAGCGAACTTGTCCGCGCGTTCGTCGAGGGTCTGGATCAACCGGCGCAGCAGGCGGTTGACCCGCTCGTGGTCGTCAGCTCCGATGATGGCGCCGACATGAGGAAGCGGTTCCAGCATGGCCAGACCCGACGAACCGGCGTCAAAGCCATAAACATCCACCCGCGCGACCTGGGCCAACACGCTGGCTGACACCGCGATCGTCCGCAAGGTGGAGGACTTTCCCGAGCCCGAAGCCCCATAAATGGCCAGATTGCCCTCATCGGGATTCCAGAAGACGGGATGTTGCGCCTGGTTGGCCGGATCGTCCATGACCCCCAGAGCGAGAGCCGTGACCGAGGTATCGCGCGCTCGCTGGGTGCTGGCCGCGAACAGAGTCGCGAGGTCATAGGCCGAGTCGAGGTCGGGCAACCAGGGTTTACGTGGCTCGGGTATGGCGGTGATCGCAGCGGCCTGGCAGATACTGGAGACGATCCGGCTGATGTCCTTGGTGCCCGATTGCTGAGGTTTTGGTGCTCGGTCGCTCGGGATCTCCCATGGCGCCCCGGCCCCGAAACACAGAGTCTCCACGTCGATGCGTGCCGGTTCCGGTTCGCTGGTCGTCTGGCCACCCGCATAGCCGGACTGGAACAGTGCGATACGGCCCGGGCCTGTTCGTACTGCTCCCCGGCCAGGGGTACGCGAGTCGAAGCTGGAGGCCAGCGGAGTACCGATGACATCTGTGGAATCGGTCTCATCCGCCATGCGCAAGGCGATCCTCAAATTGGTGTTGGCACGCAAGTTGTCCCGGATGACCCCGGCCGGGCGCTGTGTGGCCATGATCAGGTGCATGCCCAGCGACCGCCCCCTCTGGGCGACATCGACGACACCGTCGACGAACTCGGGGATCTCCTTGGCCAGCGCGGCGAACTCGTCCACGATGATGATGAGCGAGGGTGGGCAATCCGGATCGCCGGTGGCTTCCAGCGAGACGAGGTCTTTGGCTTTCTTCTCGTTCAGCAAGTGCTCCCTGTATCGCAACTCGGCTTTCAGTGAAGTCAGAGCCCGGCGAACCAGATGGGCGCTGAGGTCGGTGACCAGACCCACGCAATGCGGCAGCTTGATGCAGTCCGCGAAGGCCGCCCCGCCCTTGTAATCGACGAACAAGAAGGTGATTCGTTTGGGGCTGTTGGCGGCGGCCATCCCCAGGACCCAGGCCTGGAGGAATTCCGACTTGCCCGCGCCGGTCGTGCCACCGACCAGGGCGTGTGGCCCGTGGATACGCAGGTCGAGGACGAACTCCCCGTGGGCGCCTTGCCCGATCAGGCCCCGCAGGTTGCTCCCCGAGGAAGGCGGGAGTTCCCCCGGGCCGAGGATGGAACCGTTCTCTCTCCACCGGGTCACAGTGAAGGACGGGTCATCCGCGAGTTCAGGGCCTGCCAGGGCGAGGTACGAGATGGCGCGCGGCAGATCGGACTGGTCGATCATCGGTGCCCCGGCGTCGTGGATCGGGGACATCCTGCGGGCCACAACCAAGGCGTCGGCCGGTGTCAGAGTCTCGCAGGAGGTGATCTGGGTCCAGGTGTTGTCCTGGGTAAAACCGATGTGCATGGTGTGCTCACTGTGGTTTTCCACGAAGAACGCATGGCAGGCTGCTGGCAGGTCGTGCTGTTCGGGGGTCATCCAGATCAGGTGTATCCCGGTGTCAGGGCCGTTCTCTGCCAAAGACACCAGACGCCCCCGCTCGATGGGGGCGTCGTTCTCCACCACGAGGACGACGGCTGGCAACGCCGTCGCGGCGTCGCGTCGCAGTTCGCGGCGTTTGGCGGACAACTCCTCCAGCCGGGAGACCAGGGAGGAGACTTCGGCGGGGGAGGTGGCGAGGTGGGGCCCTTCGATCGGCGAGTGGGTCGATCCGACGTGAGGCAGCCACATCAACCAGTTCCACCGCCGGCAGGAGGCCACGGAAGCGATTCCAGTGATGACGACTTCAGCGGGAGAATGCAGACAGGCCAGTTGGGCGACGATGGCGCAGGCCACGGAGTCGAGCCAGGCCGGAGTCCCTGCGATCCCCAGGTTTCCGGTTGTGCGCAGTGGTACGAGGATGGGGACGTTGTCGACTGTTTGAGAGTGGGCCTGGAGGTCGGTGGCGAGTTGCCACAGTTGTGAGGAGCCTTCGCCACGTTGCGGCAAGTCGACGGTTGATCGAGAGGCGGCAGTGCCGTACCCGGTCATGAGTGTCAGGAAATTCTCCTGATCGGGACGGCGGTGCCACAGGGTGGGGGCCAGTTGTGAGACCGAAGCAACTAAGGTTTGCAGGGAAGGGATTTCCTGACAACGGGCCTGTTGTTCTTCAGCCAGGGCCTGATGGATCTGAGTTGACGCGGTCTCGATCTCATCCCGGAACCGCTGGGTCTGTTGTTTCTTCTCCCGGCGGTCGGTGACCCGGCGGTCCAGCCATGTCCCGATCGCGATGAGCGGACTGAGAGCCACGAAAATGACGCTCATGATGTTGTGAGTGAACAGGTACATCACGCTTCCCATGATCAGCGGGGCAACCATGGCGACCAGGGGGAATTTCCCGGGCTTGGTGGGTCCGGCAGGCTGGGGAAGCTTGAAGGTCCGACCAGCGTAAGCCGGCCAGATCTGAGGCGAACGGTTGAATTCGATCGAAGTCGTCCATGACGAGGAAGCTCCCGCGGATGGGTTGCGTTCCACCCGGAAGCTCGTGTCGCCCAGGGTGACTGTGTCATGGGCTTCGAGGTTGGACCGCTCCACGAGACCCGACCCCACGGCGATCCCATTGGCAGAGTTCATGTCGATGATCTCGATGTGGTCCGAAACGACAATCCGGGCATGGATGCTGGACACGAACGGATCGTCGATGGTGATGTCGGCCCCCGGACTGCGCCCGATGGTGTTGGGTCCTGAGCGCAGCGGCAGTGCCTGTCCCGTCTGCGGCCCCGACAGGATATGCAGGTACGCCGCCGCACCAGCATGGTCGTCAATCCGGGAGGGCATGGCGTCTAAGACCACCAACTGGATCGTCGCCCCCGACAACAGACCAGCGTCCGACAAACTGGACTGCGACAAGAGCGTCCGCTCGACCAACCCCGTGGCCGACAGCGTCTGAAGAGTCATCCGAGGCCCCGGGTTACCCCCCGGCGCCAGCCCCGCCTGAAAAGCGAGACTGCGCCGGATAGTGGAGGCAACATCCCCGATGGTGGCCGTGGCATCCGCAGTCACCGTAATGTCACGCGGCCCCGCATCCGTCGCAAGAGTGAGCCGAATCTTCACTGGACACTCCCCACGGTGTTAGAAGTCATTCTTGATGTTGTCGAGTGTGTTGCCCCAGTTACGCCAGCTAGTCGCCTCCGATTGCACATAGGCGTCGGCGACAAACATGGTGGCCATGCCCACTTGTTCACTTTCAGGCATATTGCTCCAGTCGTAGGAGGGGTTCAATGACGGCATGGAGTAGTTCAATTCTTGATTGTTGATAATCTGATATTCCGTGAGGCCAGTACCAAATGTGTCCAGGACAGCGCCAAATGTATCATCTGCAAACAAGGTCTTGACCACGTTTGCGGGGAGAACCGAACGCAGGGCACCTTCGAAGGTCGGTCCTGAGAGTCCGCGCAGGGCAGCACCCGCCAATGCTAAAACCGCTTCCTCTCCCACAGTCGACCACGATTTCCTGTGATTGGCGGCGAGGACGACGTCGGCCAGGACTTGGACCCCTGCTACGATGACCGACGCCAGGCTAAAGCCTAAAGCGGCCTCCTGCAAACCCGGGATAAAACTCAGAACAGTTGCTATGGCACCCAGGAGGCTAGAAAGGGCGCCAGCCAAGAGTGACAACCCGTCCATCATGCCCAAGAAAGCATCCGTGAACTTATCCCGGTCTCCCGTTTCCAGCGCATCCAGCATGCCCATCAAGCCTTCGATCATCTTGGAGATCCCATCCAAGATTTCGGCCATGGAGTCGACAAACCAATCAGCGAGGTCTATTGCCCACCCGAAGAGGTCTTGGCCCCAGTTCAGCCACCAGGTGTCATTCAGGCCGTCGCACTGGAGTTGACTCAGGATTGTGTCGGATACTTGCTCTGCAGCCGTGTTCCATGTTGCGAGTGCGGTATCTAGGTCGTTGGAGGCTGTTTCGATGCGTCCTTGGGCATCAGAAATGTCGTGTACGACCTCTCTGAGTTGTCGCTGAGCTTGAGCCAATTTATCCTGGAGCCGCTGAAGAGTAGTGGGGTCGGACTGCGTCGGGTCATCGTGCTGTTGGGTCTTGATCTGTAGTTTGAGCTTGTTGATCTGGTCGTTGTAGATAGCCTCATTCTGCTGGGCCTCTTTGACTGCCTGAGTAGCGGCTTGAGCGTCTCCTTCGGCCCAGTCAGCCTGGGTTTGGGTCGCATCCAAGGAAGTAGCGAAACTGTGCAATTCTCCCGCTACAACACAGTAGCGTCCACTAACTTGATCCACCGCGTCTCTGACCTTCTGGGCCGTTTGACGAATCGCGTCCACCGCCTCCGAGATCATGTCTGTGCTGTATCCGCGAGTCATCACAGTGTCCAGATCATCACGGGTCGTCGTCAGGGCTGTGGTGATCTGTTGATAGTGATCAGCGGCGTCACGGATGCCGGGAACATCTCCGGGCATGGGGTCGGTTGTACGCAAGACTTTCCAATTGGTTCTGTGTGTCATGATCGGCTTCTTTCACTGTTTCGCAGTGGTCGTTGATTGTCGGATGGATGGTTTGTCGGGTTGCCCGGCTGCCATCCACGTGTCGGATTTTGGTATTCACAGTGGTGTGTGGCGATGAGCAGTGCGTCGCCACACACCACCGAGTGATGCCTGATTCTCATTCCCGTCATCACCGTCGGCTCTCACCTGGGTGGTCTAGTCGAGTCCGGTGGAGGCGTTGGGTACGGATGCGGATACGGGTTCGGGTGCGGTGCCGGTGGGTTCGGGTGTGGAGAGGGCAGCGGAGAAGGAGTAGGTCCAGGTCCGGGGGCAGGTGGGTATGGTCCTACTGGCGGGTTGGGTCCGCTGGGTGGGTACGGTCCAGCAGGTGGGTACGGTCCAGCTGGCGGGTACGGTCCAGCTGGCGGGTACGGTCCAGCTGGCGGGTACGGTCCAGCTGGCGGGTACGGTCCAGCTGGCGGGTACGGTCCAGCAGGCGGGTACGGTCCAGCAGGTGGGTACGGTCCAGCAGGCGGGTTGGGTCCGCTGGGTGGGTACGGTCCAGCAGGCGGGTACGGTCCAGCCGGCGGGTTGGGTCCGCTGGGTGGGTACGGTCCACCAGGCGGGTACGGTCCAGCCGGCGGGTACGGTCCACCAGGCGGGTACGGTCCACCAGGTGGGTACGGTCCAGCAGGCGGGTACGGTCCAGCAGGCGGGTTGGGTCCGCTGGGTGGGTACGGTCCACCAGGTGGGTACGGTCCAGCAGGCGGGTACGGTCCAGCTGGCGGGTACGGTCCAGCAGGCGGGTACGGTCCAGCAGGCGGGTACGGACCACCAGGCGGGTACGGACCACCAGGCGGAGGGTTGGGTCCTGGATACGGCTCCTTGGGGATTTGCCCGGGGACTCCCGTGCCAGGAGGCTCCAGACAATCACCGAGTTGATGATCAAGGTCCACAACGGCCTGGCCGATCTGGGTTGTGGCATCGGCGAGGGAATCGATGGCTTTCTTCATGTTTGCCCTGCGGTCATCCCAGGTGTCGGCGAACTGTCGGATCGCATGTGCCACCGATTCATGCCCAACTAGCCCTGCGACATCCTTGGCCTGTTGGCCGGCTTCGCCGAAATCAGCCGAAACACTTTTCAATGAGTTTCCTGCATTGAACAATATCTCAGCGTCGATACGTAGTTGGGGATACTGCATGTCACACCTCCTTGGAATCGGTTGTTTCTGTGGTGTCCGCATCGGGCGCACCGGTCCGGAATGCGGCGATCATCGCGTCGAACATGGGCACCCAGGCATCCCTTGCCGGGATCACCGGTGTCGAGAAGACTGTCTGCACGAGCCCAAAGTTCTTGACAATTTGTGCGTAGGTGACCTGCAGCTGGGGGATCAGCGGAGCGCCGGGTCCGAAATAGTCCGTCCCCGGGGTGATTTTCTCCTGCCGGTACGCGAGCACATTGAAGGAAGTGACCTTCGTCCATACTGGCCGGGGTTCCTCCGATTCGTCGGTGTGGTCACCGCCTTGGGGAGGTGTCTGCGCTGCCAGGCTCGGGGTGTCAGCTTCCTGGGGTCCAGCTTCGGTGATGTAGCTTTGCTGGTCCTCCGCTGGAGGGGTTTCGCCTGTCCGATCTCCCGATGCGGAAGTACCGCCTGTCTCCTCTGCCGAATCCGGCGCCTCATCTGATTCAGTACGAATACGATCAGGGAACAGCATCTCCTCTAGATCCGGCAGACTGTCCTCCAGTTCCTTGTCTCCCACATACATGGCAAGAAGCTTCGCCGGGTCGATCTGCTCGGGCAGCGCGAGCTTCCCGGAAATGTCGTAGCAGGTCATGGTCGCTGTGATTGGCACTTCCTCGATGTGCTGGAGGTAGATGGCCATGACAATTCCCCCAGCCCGGACTGCTTGGTCAGCCACCTTCTGGAGTTCAGTCTTGATGTCGTGCCTGAGGGCGGCGGCCTCATCGATGTTGGGGAACTGACTATCGACGACATGGTCAATGTTAGCTGTTCGCGCCTGTTTATTGATGAGCGGTATGCGCCACCACCGATCGGGCAGGACGAAGGAGAATCTGCGGGTCATGATGCAGTCCTTGTCTCGGTGTTGGAGGTGAGGATGTGGAGGGAGCTGGCAATCGCCGTGATTTCGGCGGCGAACTCTGCCACCTGGGTGAAGACGGGGCAAGCGGCTTCAAGAATGGGTCGAGCCGTCGTCCACAAAGGGAAATAAACAGCCCGAGCGAAAATGTAAGGTTGGGTCTCATCGCCCGAGCCGCGAGTCTCAATGGTGAGGATCGCCTCCATGTCATCAACGTACAATGACTGAAGGTCCTGGTCGTACACCGTGACGACCCCGTCGAAATCCCGTCCTGACACGATGCGTTCATAGCGACGGGCAGAGCGAAATTGACTGTCGTCGGGAGAAACAAGGATGCCTGCCCACCACTGGGCTGTGATCAGCCCCGCCATCTGGGGCGGGGCCCACACCCCGCCCATGGCCGCCCCCATCTGGGACAGTCTGTGGTCTAGGGCCGTGATCGACGCGGAAGCGTTTTCACACAGTCCTGTGTCGTCGGTGAAGCGGCGGGCGACCTCGTCCAGGGCCCCGACTGGGGTGCCGACGGGCCAGGAGTACCACTCCGCACCCGTGGCACCATTCAGTCCGGTGATGGTTGTCATTGCCCGAGACCGGCTGCCAGTTGCGAGTCAGTTTCTTGCATGGCCTGGGCAGCCTGCGTGAGGTACTGGGCCAGTCCGTCGAGAGCGCCGATGGTCTGGGTGGCACTCGTGGTGAAGTTGGTGTACGTCTCGTTGAACTTGACCGATGCCTGATCGGTCACGAATCCGCTCGAGACCAGGTTCCCAATGTACGACTTCAACTCGTTGAGCTGTGTAGTGATATCTTGTTCACCAGTCATCAGCCGGTTAGCCGCTGCGGTCATCTCTTCGTAGGTTACATTCACATTTGCCATGGGGAATCTCCTTAGATCAATAAGCAGGCTGTATGCCATGTGTAGTGATGACGATAACAACACACACCGGCTCCTTGCTATAGGGATAAACCTCCATGTCATCAGGAAAATTTCTATCTGATTTCTCAGCTGAGCCCGCAACCCAGCCATACCTCCGCCCTCCTGATGCGCTTCTGATTTGCCGATATGCCCCAGTACGACGGGAGCACCGGCCCGCGTCTCCAGACATCCCATCCGCCCATCGACCAATCAACGGAAAATGTACGGGTACACGACCGTAGAGATATCAATTAATAGATGATCTCAGAAATGTCCCGCGTCCATCCATCACAGGCTGCGGTGTCCCTTGTCCCAACCCATCTCACGACTGATCGGGGATAATGATCTGGTGAGTTCTCGACTGCGACTGGCCACCCCTGACACGGCCAACCAAGAAATCGGGCATATGCTCGATGGCGCGAACACGGTCATCGCACTTCAAGACCCCGCTCACCCGCTCGCCCAGATCAACGAGTCGGCCCTCCCTGAAGACTTCACAGGCGCCCTGGTCGCGACCTCCGGGTCCACAGGAACTGCCAAAACCGTGATGCTCTCCCGCCGCGCCATGGTCGCCGCAACCGAGGCGACCCATACCAGACTCGGCGGCCCCGGCGCCTGGGCGAACCCCCTGCCGAGCTGGTACGTCGCTGGTCTGATGACCCGAGTACGGGCGATGGTCGCCGGCCTGCCCCACCACGACGTGTCCCCCCACCTGGAAGACCTCCCGCGACCCACTTCCCGCGCGTACCTCTCTCTCGTCCCCGCCCAACTCCACCGCTGCCTGACCGACCGAACCCTCTTGCCGATTCTGACCGGCTATCAAGCTGTCCTGATCGGCGGTATGGCCCTCGACCCAGACCTGCGCAACAGGGCTGAACAAGCCGGAGTGAAGATCGTCACTACCTACGGCATGAGCGAAACCTGCGGCGGCGTCGTCTACGACGATGTCCCCCTGGACCCCGTCTCAGTCCAGATCCTCGACATGGCCCTGGATGCCGCGACAACAGCCGATGGTGACCCCCGTACTCCCGTCCTCTCCGCCCCCACAACGAAGTCGGAACCACCGATTCGGGCTGACCCCGCCCAGCCGACCAGACCCGCCGCCTCCCCACTGACGCAACAGACCACCCCCTCAACCGACTCCTTCGGCGGAAGGATCGTCCTGACCACCCCAACCCTGTTCGACGGCTACCTGGGCAACCCCGCCGCCACTGCCCAAGTACGCCACAATGACTCTTTCCTAACATCAGACCGCGGCCGGTTCACCCATGGCCGCCTGACCGTCCTGGGCCGTGTGGACGAGGTCGTACAATCCGGAGGTGTCAACGTCGACCTGGCCCACCTCCAGCGACTCCTGGACCGCCTCTACCCGCATGCCGTCGCCTGTTTCGCCGTGCCCGACCCGGTCTGGGGATCGACTGTGCTCGTCGCCTCCACCGGCCCAACTTTGGCCACGATCCGCGAGGTATTGTTCCCGCTGGTCGGATCAGCAGCCTGTCCGAGGGGGATCGTGCGGGTCGAGACCCTACCCCTGACATCCTCTGGCAAGATTGACCGTGCAGCGCTGACCAGGAGGTGGACCGACAATGGCGACCGTGCATGAGTGGTTGGAGGGAGCCCGAGTCAGGACCCTTCCCGCTTCGACATCGCCAGTTTTCGCCGGTACGGGGGTCGCCTGGTTCACGATGACCCGTACCGACCCTCCCTTCGGCGACCACTTCTCTGCTTGGACGCTGATCACCCCCATCCTGTGCCTGCTGGTGGCTCTGGGCATGCAGATCGGATCGAACTTTTCCAACGACTACTCCGACGGAATCCGCGGAACCGACGCCCACCGGGTGGGCCCGATGCGCCTGGTCGGATCCGGTCTGGTGGCCCCGCCCGTCGTCAAGCGGGCCGCTTGGATCTCCTTCGGGATCGCCTGCCTGGTCGGACTCGTCCTGGTCGCACATGCCACGGACCTGTTCTCTGGATCGACATGGAAAACTCTGTTCTCCCATCCAGGCACTGTCGCCGGCCAAGTCCTCGTGCCCATCGTCCTGGTCCTCATTGGCGCCGCCTGCGTCCTGGCCGCCTGGTACTACACCGGCGGAAAGCGCCCCTACGGCTACGCCGGATTCGGGGAGGTCTTCGTCTTCATCTTCTTCGGCCTGGTCGCCGCTGTCGGAACAACCTTCGTCCAAGCCCCCTGGACCTGCGTCGATTGTGTCGGTCAGACCGGCTGTCCGCCATGCGCCCGCGACATCGCCTGGGCTCCCGCCCTCCTGACCGGAGTCGTCATGGGTTGCCTGGCGATGGCCATCCTCGTGGCCAACAACTTGCGTGACCTCGACTCGGACCACCACGCTGGGAAGATAACATTGCCAGTACGCCTAGGCGACCGCCGTACCCGCGTACTCTACGTCTGCCTGATCATCGCAGCAGCCCTCGGTCTGATTGTCATCTCTGCGCTGACAACGTGGTTCGCCCTCCTCAGCCTCCTTGGTCTGATGGTGATCGTGCGTCCTTTGGGCCGGGTGATCGCAGGAGCGACCGGCCGGGAGTTGATCCACGTTCTTAAAATGACGGGTGTGTCAGAACTGATCACCGCCCTGCTCCTGGGCGTCGGTCTCGGGATCGGATGGTGGAATGCCTGACACACATGTCTTTTCCATCCCGATGCCTGTCCGCTTCCGGGGGATCACTGTCCGGCAGGGAATGCTAGTACGCGGCGAGGCGGGCTGGGCCGAGTGGAGCCCTTTCCTGGAGTACGCCCCAGCCGAGGCGGCGCTCTGGTGGCGCGCCACCATGGAAGCCGCCAACCATGGTTTCCCGCAACCTGTGCGCGACCGTGTACCCGTCAATGCGACCATTCCAGCGATCGATCCGACGACCGCTCATCGCTTGACCAGCCAGTCTGGTTGCCAGACCGCCAAGGTCAAGGTGGCCGAACCCGGCCAAACCCTCGCCGACGACCTAGCCCGGGTCGAAGCCGTACGCGACGCCCTAGGCCACAACGGCAAACTCCGAGTCGACGCCAACGGAGGCTGGGAAGTCGACCAGGCCAACAAGGCGCTCAGGCAGTTGTCCCGCTTCGATCTTGAGTACGCCGAACAGCCCTGCGCTTCGGTGGAGGAGTTGGCGGCTCTGCGCCTCAAGCCGGACTTCCCGGTCAGGATCGCCGCCGACGAGTCGATCCGCAAAACCGGAGATCCCCGTCGAGTCGTCCGACTGCACGGCGCCGACGTTGCGATTCTCAAAGTACAACCCCTGGCAGGAGTACGAGCCTGCCTGAATCTGGCCGAAGACCTCGGCATCGACGTGGTGGTCTCTTCGGCCGTCGAGACCTCGGTTGGCCTACGCGCCGGAATCGCCCTCGCGGCGGCCCTACCCGAGTTGCCGTACGCCTGCGGGCTGAACACCGGGCCACTGTTGAGCACCGATGTCGTGACGGATCCCCTTCTCGCCCACGACGGTTGGATCGAAGTACGCGACGTCCACATCGACCCCGACCGGCTCACTGCGGTCCAGGCCGATGCCCAGACCACCCGCTGGTGGCAGGACAGACTGGCTCAGTGCCAGCAGGAGGATGCCCATGGATGAGATCGTCGGCCCCACATCATCTCCTTCTCCTCTGGCCGGAGCGGTCATCCTCGATGAGCTGGCCGCGCTGGGCGTCACCGATGTCGTGTGCTGCCCCGGGTCGCGCAGCGCACCGCTGGCTTACGCGGCTGCCCGTCTCGAAACCGAAGGCCGGATCCGCCTCCATATCCGCCTGGACGAGCGCGGAGCCGGGTACTTCGCCCTGGGGATCGCCAAAGCGACCAGGCGTGCCGTCCCCATCATCACCACATCGGGCACCGCTGTCGCCAACCTCGCCCCCTCACTGGCTGAATCCCGCCACGCCCACGTGCCCCTGATCGCCCTGACCGCCGATCGCCCGTCCAACCTGGTCGCAACCTCCGCCAATCAGACAACCGATCAACTCGGCATCTTCGGCACCATGCCCCTCCAGGTGGCCCGGATTCAGGCCTCAGACGAGACCCCTCACGCCTGGAGGGCAGCAGTACGCCGCGCCGTCGTCACGGCTGAGGGACGCATCACGCTCAGACCCGGTCCCGTCCAGATCAATGTCGAATTGGCCGAGCCCCTCGTAGGAACACCGGCCGTGCTCCCGGCCAGGATCTCGTTCCATGTCGACCACTGTCGCAGCGCAGAACCAGTGAGCATCAACCCGGGCACAGGCACAGTCATCGTGGCAGGAGATATGCCGCCTGACGAGGGACAATGGTGGGCCGCCGAAGCTGGCCGAGCCCAGATTCCCCTGCTGGCAGAACCCTCGTCCAATGCCCGCAGCGGCCCAGCCGCCATCTCGGCGTACCGACACCTGCTGCCCAGTTTTTCTCCCTCGATCACACGCGTCATCGTGACCGGCCACCCGACTCTGTCCCGTCCGGTCACGGCCTTGCTGAGCCGTCGCGACATCGAGATCATCGCAGTGGACGCGTCGGGGGAGTGGCCTGATCCCGGCTGGGCCGTCTCCCGCGTCGTGCCCGCCGTGGCTTTTGGCACGGGTGACTCCGCGTGGATGCAGGGGTGGACAACCGCCGATCGCAGCCTCAGAGCCCGGATGGATGCCGGCTCCCACTGGTCCGGTGAGGCTGTTGCCGCAACGGTGCTGACAGCCCTGTCGCACACCGACGCCGTGGTCTTGGGTTCCTCCAACCCGATCCGGGATGCCGATCTGGCCCCCATCAGTCCCCACCCGCCCCATGTCTACGCCAATCGCGGCCTGGCTGGCATCGACGGAACAATCGCCACCGCCTTCGGAGTGGCACTGGGCCTGTCCCGTCCTGTCACAGCACTGGTCGGCGACCTGACAGCGCTGTACGACATCACTTCCTTGGCCAAACCCCACTTGGAAACCCCCATCGATCTGACCGTGGTGGTGGCCGACGATCACGGGGGATCACTGTTCGAGACCTTGGAATACGGCGCCCCGTGTTCAGAAATCGGTGACCTCGCCAACTTTTTCGAGCGGCTCTTCGGCGTCCCCATGGATGTCGATTTGGCCCAGGTGGCGCAGGGCTTCGGTGCCACTGTGACCTCGGTGGACAGCCTGACAGCATTACGGAACGCCATGATTTCACCCAGTCCGCCAGTTCGTCTCATCCACGTCCAACTCGAACGCCAAACCCGTGTTGACAGGGAGAAACAACTGGCCACGTGGGCAAGTGAGGCTGTTCACGAGGTGCTGGGCGAGCACTGAATCTCCCCGTGCCCATCCACTCAGACCAGACGATCATGCATCCATTGATGCTTCCTTGAGCTTATTGCTCAGTTTTAGTGATCACGGTATTCTGGACAAGGCCCAAGAGCGAGCAGGGTTGACATATTTTCTGAATATCTCTTAGAGTCTTTTCAGAAAGTGGGGCGGTGGAAGGATGGTCATGAGGCCAAGGTGGAATCGCGCCGTACTGGTGCTGTGCACCATCATAGGTTTATCTCTAGCCTTGTCGCCTGCCCAAGCTGGGGCTAGTCCCACACCCGCGTCCGCCAGCCCGAGCGCCACTTCGACTGGTGACACCTCAATCGTGGATGTCCGTGCCCAACTGGACGATTTGCAACAGCAACAAGAAGATCTTGTCATCCAGAAGGCTCAAACCCAAGACAAACTCACGGCCTCGCAGAATCAGTTGACGACCACACAGGCACAGATTGCTGCTCAGAAACAGCAAATGTCACTGCTGAAGACCCAACTCGGCCAGATCGCGTTGCAGCAGTTCCAAGACCGAGGTCTCAACACGACGGCGATGATCCTGGCGAGTTCCACCTCGGACAATCTCCTCAGCTACATGCAGGCGATGCAGCAGGTCTCAGACACGACCAACACATTGTTCTCCACGTACCAACTCGAGCAGGCGACGCTGGAGGACCTCCAGAACACCGAGCAGGCTACGATCACCGCCATCGCCGACGAGACGGCCAGCATCGATTCCCTGAATCAGCAGACTACGGCCAAGATCGCCCAGACTTCGTTGTTGCTGAACTCGATGATCGCCGTGGCCGCCGCTGTGAACAATAGCCTGGCGGGTGTGGACGCCGTGGGTGCGGGTGTGGCCGACCCGACATTGAAGGTCCCTGATCCTTCCCCTGCCCTCAAGGCTCCCTTGCTCTCGTACAAGATCACTTCCCCCTTCGGTATGAGGATTCATCCCATCACCGGCGCCTATTCCTTCCACGACGGTCTGGATATGGCCGCATCCTGTGGCACACAGATCGTGGCTCCGGGAAATGGGTTCGTCATGGATTACTACTGGGCCGGAGCCTATGGCAATCGTCTTGTCATCGATAATGGCATCATCGACGGTCATCACATCGTCACGAGTTTCAACCATCTCTCGGGCGGAATCGCCCAACCTGGCACGTCAGTCGTCCAAGGGCAAGCAGTGGCTCTCGTCGGTACGACAGGGGAGTCCACCGGTTGCCATTTGCATTACATGGTCTGGTCCGACGGACAAATTGAGGATCCTGCTAATTACCTGGGATGACGGTGCTTGCCACAGCAACAATACCTGGGATTGGTAGTCCTGACTGACTGCCAGCGTGTGAAAAGCAGTGGTAAAGTTGATCGGCAGGGGGGGTTCCAGACGGATCAATTGGACCAGGTGCTGAGGATCCCTTAGAATTTCCTCAGGAATAGTGGAGGTAGTGAATGGCACACTGGAAGCGCCCGGGGATTGCATTAGTGTCAGTACTCCTGACAGCGAGCCTCGCGTGGCTGGGGCAGCCACTGGCTCACGGTGATGCGTTGAGCGACGCCAAGGCCAGGCTTTCCGAACTTCAAGGGGAAGCCAGCCAGGCTGACGAACAATACAACCAGGTTCAAGCCAGTCTCGACGCGGCTCAAACCAAGCTGCAACAGACCCAGAGTGACATCGCCGCCCAGCAGAAACAGGTGGAAGCACTGCGCCAACAGGTGGCCGTCGTGTCGTTGCAACAATTCCAGGATCGTGGAATCTCGTCGACCCTGGCCCTGTTCACAGCGTCCAACCAAGATGACGCACTCAACAAACTCGTCATGTCCTCCATGGTGGCCGACGCCACGACGGCTATCCTCCAGAACTACCAAATGAGCCAAGCCACCTTGGTCAGTTTGCAGACAGAGCAGCAGGCCACCGTCACTGCGATCCAGGCAGATCAACAGAAACAGCAGGATCTGAAGAACCAGGCCAGCCAGAATGTCGCCGCTGCCCAGCAGGTCGTCAACCGGTTGAGCGCGCAGCAACAGGCGGCCATCGCCTCGTCCAACGCTGCTTCCGGTGCTCCGGCCACGAAAGCGTACACACCACCACCGCCAGTTCAGAATGGGGCCGAGGCCCAAGCAATCGTCGATTGGGCGATGGCCCGGGTCGGTCTGCCGTACGTCTATGGTGGCGCCGGTCCGAATTCCTACGACTGTTCCGGCTTTACGATGCAAGCATTCGCAACAGTCGGCATCAAGCTCGCGCACAGCGCCGGTGCTCAGTTCCACGTGGGCGTTCCTGTGGCCAAGGCAGACTTGCAGCCTGGTGACCTTGTCTTCTTCTATTCAGGCCCTGGACACGTCGGGATCTATGTAGGCGGCGGCATGCTGGTCGACGCCCGCAATGAACGAGTCGGAGTCGTCTACACCTCCATGGACAACGGCATGCCCTTCGTTGGCGCCCGCCGTCTCCTGTAGAGCGGTTATTCCTGAATCCGGGTCAGACCGTTCCTTCTTCGTCACGCGGCCCTTGTGTATGGGTCACGTGCCACAACGTGACGATCACTCCCGCCACGAAACACGCGACTGCCAACCACCCAATCCAGCCGGGCAAGGGCAGGGGAGTCATCTTTGCGATGGCGATCAGCAATCCTGCGCCGATCAACCCCAACCCCCACCGTACAGGGACGGATAGCCTCCACACCGTTGCTGGCACATCCTGGTAACTCGCGTCATCGTCGTACAAATTGAGGTGAAAGTCAGGAAGCGGCCCTGGATCGTGGGTGACGGGCGGCGACGGAGCCGACGCGGGAGGAGTCCACTTCTCGTCGAACTCCTGTTTGACGATATCGGCGAAGGTCTCATCCTCATCACGCATACCTTGATGATAGATCATCCACCGGGTCCCTGATGGGTGTGGAATCAGTTTTTATGACTATCTCAGGCGGAGGTCGAAGCCAGCCCGGCCAGTACGACCTCAGCCTCCCATCCAACGAGTGTGAGACAAACCAACATGTCCCCTCTCGTAGGTGCAGTACGCATGGATCGGTGGATTCGGGCTATGGTTGGTGGAGGTCATCCCAGGAAGAGGAAAGCACACCATGTTCTATTCGACGGTCAAGGTCCTCTTGACACCTGTCTGCTTTCTCTTGTTCTGGCCCGTCCTCAAGGGCAGAGAGAACATCCCCCAGACGGGGCCAGCCATTTTCGCCACCAACCATCTGGGCACGGGGGAGAGCTTCTTGTTGGTGGCGCTTGTTCCCCCTCAGATCACTTTCCCCGCGAAGCAGGAACTCTTCCGCACAGACACCTTCTTCCGCCGCATCCTGGCCTGGTTCTTGAGGCGCATGCACCAGGTCCCCATGGACCGTTCAGGCGGGACCGCTGCGGCCGACGCCATGGGGTCGGTCTACAAGGTCTTGGCCGATGGCGGCTTCGTGGCCATCCACCCCGAGGGCCATCGATCTCCGGATGGGCGGATGTACAAAGGTCGCACCGGGGTGGCCCGCCTGGCCCTCACCGCTGACGCGCCGGTGATCCCGGTCGGCTGTTTCAGGACTCGTTTCACCCGCAAGTGGCTACCCTTCCCGTGGCTGTACCGTCCGGAACTGCGCGTCGGTGAACCGTTTCGTTTCCCTCAGGAGATGCGCAGACAATTCCTCGACGCCGCCAACCACACCGAATCGCACACGGTGCTGCGCCAGGCCACCGACGAGGTCATGCAGCACATCCAACAGATCACCGGGCAGGAAATGGTGGACGAGTATTCGTACAATCCCAAGGGAACAGGCCCTGGCCACTGACCGAGAATTGAGCCTCGTCACCGGCTTGATCGCTAGTCTGGTCAGGTGACCGATGGCGTACCTCCTCTTGATGTCCTGCATGCCCTGCACCCTCCGCAGCAGCCGGAGTACGACGATCCTGTGCTGATTGACAAGGTCTTGAACCAACTCCACAGTCTGCCGCCGTTGGTTTTCGCTGGTGAGTGCGATGCGCTGAAGGCGGCGATCGCCGATGCGGCTGAGGGAAAAGCCTTCGTCCTCCAGGGCGGGGATTGCGCCGAGACCTTCGAAGCGGTCACGGCGTCGTCGATCCGCGGTCGCCTGCGAGTCCTGTTGTCTATGGCTGTTGTCCTGACCTACGCCGCTGAAGTTCCCGTCGTCAAGATCGGGCGCATCGCCGGACAGTTCGCCAAACCGAGAACCTCCCAGTACGAGACCCGCGGCGATGTCTCGTTGCCCGCTTATCGGGGCGACGCCGTCAACGGCTTCGAATTCACCGAGGAGGCCCGCCGCCATGACCCGCGCAGGCTGCTCCAGGTTTACAACTCCTCGGCTGCGACCTTGAACCTTGTGCGCGCTTTCACCAAGGGCGGATTCGCCGACCTGAGGCTGATGCACTCGTGGAACGCGGATTTTGTCCGCACGGCCCATGTGTCGCAGAGGTACGAACAACTGACGGCGGAGATCAACCGGGCTCTCGCTTTCATGATCGCCTGTGGTGTCAGTGACGACGCTTTCAGCACAGTCGACTTCTATGCCAGTCATGAGGCTCTCCTGATCGACTACGAGCACGCCATGACCAGGATCGATTCCCGCACCGAGACTCCGTACAACGTGGGCGGCCATCTGTTGTGGATAGGGGATCGTACCCGTCAACTCGACGGCGCCCATGTTCAGTTGCTCCGGGCATTGCACAACCCGATTGGTCTGAAGGTCGGTCCCTCTGCGAAGCCCGAGGAAGTCGTCAGTCTGGTCGAAACTTTGGATCCTGACCGCGAGCCGGGCAGGCTGACGCTCATCACACGGATGGGTTGCCGTCAGGTACGAACGGCGTTGCCACCCATCGTCGAAGCCGTCGAGGCCACCGGTCGTAAGGTGTGTTGGGTCTGCGATCCCATGCACGGCAACACCTTCTCCTCGGCCAATGGCTACAAGACTCGGTCGTTTTCCGACGTGACCGACGAGGTCAACGGGTTCTTCGATGTCCATGCGAGCCTCGGCACCTGGCCCGGCGGCATCCACGTCGAGTTGACAGGCGACGATGTGACCGAATGCGTGGGCGGGGTGGTCGAATTGAAGGAAGAGGATCTGGCCCATCGCTACGAGACCGCTTGCGACCCACGGTTGAACCGGGCACAATCCTTGGAACTGGCCTTCATGGTTGCGGACCGATTGTCCACCATGGACAGGCCTCACGCCGACTTCGTGGGCATGGATTTCTGACCAAGCTTGGAACCAGTTCACGACACTCTTCCCATTCTGTAGTCGCCCGTGTCTGCTCCAGACCAGCATGACTAGGCTGAGATTCATGGACTTGCGAAGTGACACCGTAACTGAGCCCACCACTGCCATGCGCGAGGCAATGGCCACTGCTGAGGTCGGAGATGACGTCTATGCCGAAGACCCGACGATCGCGCGCCTGGAAGCCCGAGGCGCCGAACTGCTGGGCCAAGAAGCAGCCTTGTTCTGTGTCTCAGGGTCGATGGCCAACCTGTTAGGGGTGTGGCTGTGCGCCGAGCGTGGCACCGAGATCCTCTGTGACGAGTTGGCCCATATCGTCCGCGCCGAAATGGGAGCCCATGGCGCCGTCCACGGAATCACCACCCGGACCTGGTCGTCGCCTGGCGGCGTGGCCCGCCTGGAGGACATCGAATCACTGGTGTCATTCGAGGGCGGCCACCTGGTCAAGACGTCTGCGATCGAAGTGGAAAACACCATGAATTTCGCCGGCGGAGCGATCCAGCCCCTGGATAATCTCCGGCAAATCTCCCAGTTCTGCCACAACCATGGTTTGAACCTGCATCTGGACGGTGCCAGGCTCGGCAACGCCTGCGTGGCCAATTCAACCAGTCTGGCCGACTATGGGAGCCTGGCCACCACCGTCACCTTCTGCTTGTCGAAGGGACTGGGAGCCCCGGTCGGCAGTCTGCTGGCCTCCACCTCGGACAATATCGCCCGGGCCCGCGTCGAACGCAAACGACTGGGCGGCGGGTGGCGCCAAGCCGGAATCCTGGCAGCAGCCGGGCTTTACGCCCTGGACCACAACATCGCCCGTCTGGCCGACGACAACCGGGCCGCAGCAGCCTTGACCGATGAGGTACGCCGTGTGGCCCCTTGGGCCGTGCCCGATGACGTACCCACAAATATCGTTGTCATTCAGACAGGTACGATGAGCGCGGACATCATCATGGACAAGGCGGGCAAGCAGGGTCTCCAGTTGACCAAACTGGGTCCCCACCTGATTCGCGCCGTGACTCATCTGGATGTCAGCTTCGCCGAATGCGTCGAAGCCGGCAGAATCATCGCAACCATCCTGAGTGAGGCGGAACCATCATGAGGATTGCCCACCTTGGTCATTCCACCGTGATGGTGGAGACAGCCCATACCAGAATTCTGGTCGACCCAGGGACGTACAGTTCCGCGTGGCACGATGTGACCGACCTGGATGCCATCGTGGTCACCCATGCCCATCCAGACCACGTCGACCCAGAGTGGTTCCCGGCCCTGGCCGCGAAAAACCCGTCGGCCAAAATTCTCGTCGAACCTGGCGTCCTGCAGGTGATGGATATCCCCCGGGCAGAAAAATTCCCCGCTGGATCTTCCTTCACGATCGGGAAAACGAACATCGAGGGGGTGGGCGGTCTGCATGCCATCATCCACCGTGACATCCCCCGGATCGGTAATGTGGGACTCATGGTGCGGACCCTGGGCGAACCGCAGTTCTTCCACCCCGGTGATTGCCTGGACACCATTCCCCAGGGCGTGGACATCTTGGCGGCGCCAGCCCACGGCCCCTGGTGCGCGATGAAGGAAATCATCGACTTCATCCGCGACATCAAAGCTCCCCAGGGCTTTCTCATCCACGACGGCCTGATCAACGAGACAGGCTGGGGGTTGTCTTTCGCCCGGTTCAACGAGATGACCCCGACCGTGTTCTCCGACTTGCGCAGCGGGCAGTTCGTCAGCCTGTGACACCGAGAAACCTGCTGGCTTCTTCCGTACTATCGCCCCTGATCTTCCGCGCTGAAACCCCCTTGTCATCGGTCGTCTACGACCACAATGGGGGTGCGTTCCGTCCACCCTTCTCGCACCCGCAGGCAGAGAGGTCTCAGACGATATTGAGAGTGACAGTCGATCCCTGAGGTGCCATGGCCCCGGCCTTGGGATCGGTGCTCGCCGCAAAACCGACCGGGGTCCCGACGGGATTGACGTTCTTCACAGTCACAACGAAGCCTGCTTGCGTCAGCGCGGTCGTCGCATCAGCCCGAGACATCCCCCACACCGTGGGCACGGCCACCATCACTGGTCCCTTGGAGATCACCAGAGTGATGGTGTCACCATGAAATCCGTTCCCACTCGGGGGATCTTGGCTGATGACACTGCCCTGGGGCACGCTCGCCGAGTTGTCCTCACTGGTGGTGACCTGGAATCCCGCGCCCGTCAGTCCCTGGGTCGCCTCGTCTTGAGTCTTGCCCACGTAAGAGTCGATGGGGATGGGTTCTCGCCCCTTCGAGACGGTCAGATCGATGGGTGTATTGGGTTTGAGACTGGCCCCGGGATTTTGCGAAGCGGACATCACTTGTCCGTCGGGAACCGTCTCACTCCAAGCCTGAGTGATTGTCCCTTGTGCCAGATGGTTGTTCAGAATGGCCGCCACCGCGTCATCCTGGCTCAACCCCACGACAGTGGGCATGGGATACCGTTCTTGTCCCTTCGAGATGTACGCGGTGATGGTCGAGCCTTTCCTGACCCTTGACCCTTGTTGGGGATCTGTACGGATCACCTGTCCGACCGCCACAGTCTCCGAGTACTCCGGCAATGTGGTCAGAGTCAATGACTGAGCCGCCACCTGAGTTCGGGCGTCTTGCTCACTTAGTCCCGCCACCGCGGGCACGGATGTCCACCGCCCGATCGCCAGCCACCAACTGAGCCCGCCGACCACGAGTACGAGGACCAGGGCAACGATGAGTGCGACCAGCGGTCGTCTCTTGCGCTTTGTCTTCGCCGGGGAGTGGATGGAACCCGGTCTGATCGGGTTGTGTGGCTTGGCAGTCGTCAACTTGGTGGCCGCCACCGGCACGACAGGATGAACGGGAGTGTTTTCTTTGGCCTCCGCCACCTCCAAGGCCGGATGAGGACTGTGGTCTGGCGCACCAGCAGTGGTACGAGCCGGGGCTGCCGCGCTGGCGAACTCCTGTACCAGTTTCGGGTCGGACATCCGCCCTTCGTCCAGCGCCCGGCGCGCTTTGGCGATGAGTTCTTCCAGGTGCCGTCCGTCGACGGGACGCCGATCGGGATTGCGCGAGGTACAACTGGTCACCAGAGCATCGACGTAATCGGGCACCTTCGTCCGGGCCGGTCCTTCCAGCGCCTGTGACGGTGGAGGGATGTCGACATGCACGTGCTTGTAGAGGACCTGGGACAGATCCTCGCCGACATGGGGTTTCTTCCCGGTCAGCATCTCGTACATCACAATGCCCATGGAATAGATGTCCGACGCCTTGCCCGCCGACCCAGATTGGGGGATTTCAGGGGCGATGTAGCTCATCGTGCCCATCAAAACCCCTTGAGAAGCAGTCGACGTCTGCGAGGTGATGTTCTTCGCCAGGCCAAAATCGGTGACTTTCACCTGTCCGTCGTTGGTGATCAGGATGTTCTCCGGCTTGATGTCCCGATGAATGATGTCGGCGTCATGAGCGGCGGCGAGCGCCTTGGCCACCTCGTGCGCGTAGGTCAACGCCAGTGAAGGGGGAAGGGGGGCCGAGGAGGAGATGATCGACCGCAGTGATTGCCCATGGATGAACTCCATGACGATGTACGACCTCTCCTCGGCATGCCCCTGGTCGAAGACCGCCACGATATTGGGATGCGACAAGATGGCAGCCGCCCGCGCCTCCCGGTCGAACCGTTTGGCGTAGTCCGGATCCCCCGACAGATCGGAATGGATCACCTTCACAGCCACCGTGCGCCCCAGCCGCCGGTCGATTCCCCGATAGACGACGGCTGTACCCCCCCGGTTGACCCGAGCGATCAATTCGTAGCGTCCACCCAAGACAGAGCCGATAAGGCTGTCGCTTTGGGTCACAGACACGAGCACTCCTGGGATGAGAGAGATTAATCCATATTCGAGTGTAGGAGAATACCAGGAAGTTTCTGCGAGGCGCACCGAAGCCCGGCTTCCTTGACCCGGTTGTCACACCCTGGTCATCAGCCACGGCAGCGACACGCACAAGCAGGTGTTCCGAACGGTCCACTGCCCCCTGCCACCTGATAGTGTGAGGATTATTTCCAGGCTCACCATGGCCGCTGACCTGGGAGCAGCAGGACAACAAGAAGTGCGATGAAGGTGGAGGCAATCACACATGAAGCACGTCTGGACAGCCCCCTCCTTCCTGTGGGATGCCCGTGTGCGACAGCTTCACATCAATGGAGGAGAATAAGATGGCAATGAAACTTGATCCACACCAACCTCTGGGCGAGGATTTCATAGCTGCCGTACAAGCGAGTCTCGACCACTTCATCGACACCCAGCGCGACCTGCTGGCCGAGACGGGTGACCGCTTGACCATTATTTGGGACGAGGTCGCCCACTTCACCAGAGGTGGCAAGAGAATGCGCCCGGCCTTCTGCTATTGGGGGTACGTGGCTGTCGCTGGCTCCGACTCCAACCCCCCTCACGCCGTCATGGATATCGCGTCAAGTCTGGATCTGCTCCACCTATTCGCCCTGGTCCACGACGACCTGATCGACGCCTCCGACACCCGAAGAGGGGCTCCGGCTGCCCACCGATTCTTCGAGAACTACCACCGCGAGCACTCCTGGCAAGGAGACAGCGAGGAATTCGGCCGCAATGCGGCTTTACTGTTGGGAGACTTATTGTTCGGCTGGTCGCTGGCGATGGTGGAGCAAACCTCCTTGTCGGCGGAAAGACTGAAGCGGGCCAGGCCCTACTTGGATGCAATGAGGTCGGAGGTGTTGGCCGGTCAATTCTTGGATGTCCTCCACCAAGTACGCCCCTGCGACGACAAGGACGTGGTGGCTGACGCCAAACTGGTGATGGAATTCAAGACCGCCAAATACACGGTCTCCCGCCCTGTTCAAATCGGGGCCGCCCTCGCACTTGCCTCCGATGGAGTCCAGCAGGGTTTGGGCAGATTCGGCGCCCACGTCGGCTACGCCTTCCAGATGCGCGACGACCTGCTCGGTGTCTTCGGCGATCCAACCGTGACGGGCAAGCCCGCCGGCGACGACCTGCGCCAGGGGAAACAAACCGCACTCATCGGCTATGCTCTCAAGGGCGCGTCACCGTCCGAGGTCACGCGCTTGAAGCAGATCCTGGGTAACCCGGATGTGACCGATGAACAGATCGACCAGGCTCGCCAGATCCTCACGGACTCGGGCGGCGTCGCGTCAACAGAAAAGGCAATCATGAGGGAAGCAGCAGCGGGAATGAAACATCTGCATCGCCTGGACCTGTCAGCTGAAGGCGCGTACGCCTTGATGGCCCTGGTCCACGCGGCCGTGGAGCGCACCGCATGAAGATCTCCCAACTCTTGACCCAAACCGCGCAGCCTGTCTTCTCGTTCGAGTTCTTTCCCCCCAAAGACGACGCCGGGCAGGAGAGCCTTTGGCAGACCTTGGCCAAACTGGTTCCCCTGCACCCCGACTTCGTTTCTGTCACCTATGGGGCGAACGGGTCCCAACGCGAACGCACCGTGGCCCTGACCAAGCGTCTCTCCGCTGAAACTGGCATGAGGACGATAGCCCACCTGACCTGTGTGGGCCAGTCGGTCGCAGAGGTGACCAGGGTCATCGACGAGTACGCTGCCAACGGCCTGCGCGACATCCTGGCCATCCGGGGCGACATGCCAGGAGGCCCCACCGTTGCCTGGGAACCCCATCCATCAGGCCTGCACAACGCGACCCAACTGGTAGAACTGATCCGCTCCAAGGGCGACTTCAACGTGGGTGTGGCCGCCTTCCCTGATCCCCATCCGGCCCAGCGTGACCCCGACCTGGATGCCCGTATCCTCAAGGATAAATGGCAAGCTGGAGCCGATTTCGCCGTGACACAACTATTCTTCTCGGCAGACTCTTACTTCAACCTCGTCGACCGGGTACGCTCGATTGGCTGCGATATTCCCATCCTCCCAGGCATCATGCCCATCACGCTGATCTCCCAGGTCATGAAGTTCGCCGAGATGAGTGGCGCCGCAGTCCCCGCAACCATCCGCACCCGCCTCGAAACAGTGGCCAACGACCCCGCCGCCGTACGAACCACCGGTACCCAAATCTGCGCCGAACTCTCCCAAGAACTCCTAGACCGCGGTGCCCCCGGCCTTCATTTCTTCACCCAAAACCGCTCCACAGCCACCCAGTCCATCTGGCAGAGCGTCCGTCCCACCCCCCACCCCGGTTAGCCCACAGCTCTGCCCTGTGGTGCGCCAGTGACCTCCCGGCGCCCCGGACGACCTCAGTTCGTATATCTGGACCCAGACCGGCTCCCACTCACCAAGTTCATCCGGAAACAACACGTCTAAACCGCGGACTTTCGTGTATCCGATCCGGGCGCTTTGCTTCGCGGCGCCGAAGACTTCCACGATCGTGTCGTCAAGATCGACCATCACTGGCGACGCCGCGTCCCGGCAGCCGAACAAGGGGCATCGGCGGTCTAAACCGACCAGGAACCGAGAGTAGAGTGCGTCGACTTGGCGGGCATGACCAAACGTGAACCGGCGTAAGAACGATCCCAGGGTCGACGGGGCCCTCGTGTCACAGAACAGTTTGCCCATGCCCTGGTGGCGCAGGATGTCCATGTCGGTGATACTGTCTGCTCCGACGACCATCCCCGCGACCAGGGTCGCGATCTTGAACTCTTGGTTCGAACCCTGATGTCCGGGCACATGAACCAAGTCACGTGCCAGGTCATACAGTCCGGCCTGTTCAGCCAGACGCATTGCGGGGACCAGGCCCGCGTATCCGACCAGATTCTCATCATCGAACCTGACAGTGACTCCTGTGGGTCTGTGTGATAGTTTCATCTGTGAAGTGCTCTCTCTCATGGGTCTCAATGGCTTGTTTTCACTACTATTATCCCATGTCAGAGATCATTTCCATACCATTGTCCATTCACTGAAACCATAAAAAACGGTGCATCCAGGTGTAACCTGAATCAACCGATCCATTGCTACTCCGCAACACCAGATGGGCGCCCTGGCCCCATCGCCAACGCTCTACAGACGTCCAGTCTGCCCTCGCGTTGTCGCCGTGCCCAGTGCACCCATCTGTACGGGAAGGTGAGTTCCCGGAAAGTCGGGGGCACGCGTGAACAGTGCGTGTCCATTGATGACACTCAGATGGTGCTGCTCGCTACGCAAGCGATCGGTGAATTCAGGTGTAACCGTTCCGACCAGCCGCAAGAGTTCAGACCAGATGTGCCCGCCAAGCTCCCGTCGCACCCATGTCGATGGTCACCAACTCTTGTGTCGGCCTGGTGAGAGCGACATAGAGAGTACGGGCGCCGCTTTCGGTTGACGAAGCGATGCTATCAGGATCAACGACCACCACCGCGTCGAATTCCAGCCCCTTTGAGGACAGGGGATCAAGTCTGATCAGCCGAGGGTCACACGGCACGACAGGGCTGATGTCATCATCGTGACAGGGCAGGGCGATGATCCCGATCGTTCCCTCGGTGTCCACCATCAACCGCGCGATTTCTGCCGACAAGACACGCCCCAACTCTCCGTCCGGCGCGACCAGCACCCGGGGAGGAACCCCAGTCGAGCGCACAGCATCGGGAATGTCGGTGTCCGGTTCGATGCTACGGATGTACGATGTAGCCAGGTCGTAGGTTTCCTTGGGGGAACGATAGTTGGTTGATAGCCGGAAAGACCTCTGAGGCCGAGTGCCGATGAGATTCGCCAAAGCCCGACCAGGCTCCTCCTTATCGGGCCAACTGGACTGGGCAGGATCCCCGACAATCGTCCACGACGCATTGGCGCCTCGTCGATAGATCATTCTCCACTGCATCGGCGTGATGTCCTGCGCCTCGTCCACAAGAATATGGGCGTACGTGTTGTGCGGCGTCCCCGTTTCCAGGTTCCTGTGGTCAGTCAACCGATCGGCGATCGTCACAATCTCGTCCATGGAGTCGGAAAAGAAGATCGGCTCATCATCCTCTTCTGGCGGGATGGGACCCAGGATATGTGCCAATTCATCGAGCAACGGAATGTCTCCCACGCTCCACTGTTCCGGATTGATCGAAGCACTGAGCACCCGTGCCTGGTCAGCAGTGAGTCCCCCCAACCGGTCCAGTAGGCCGGGGTCAGCCATCCACGCCAAGACCTGTGTCGGGGCCAAGGGAGGCCACCACTGCCCAACGAAACTGGAGAAAGCCCATGAACCACGCACGAGTTCCTCAAACTCTCCGAGTTCGTCCACGTCGACTTCATGCTGCCCAAGGGACCACAACAAGGAAACGAGTTCAGCCTCGGCCGTGCTTTTCGCCTCATTGTAGGGAGCCCGGCTCAGACATTCATGACGAATCCTGATCAGGTCCCGAGCCGGAACACGGATCGGGTCACCTTTGACCGGTACGAGCAAATCCCGAGGCTCGACGAAGGGACGTTCGACCGCGGCACGCAGGAGATCAACCATCTGAAGCCCGCCCTTGATGACCCAGGCATCCTCGCGGTCCATGACCGACGAAGAGAACCCGAGCACATCGCTCGCCACCTGCCCCATGGCCCGCAGTGTGACAGACTCTTCCCCGAGTGAAGGCAATACCCGTTCAATGTAATCCATGAAGATCGACGATGGTCCCAGGACGAGCACCCCGCCATTGGTGAAACGGCGCCGATATGTGTAAAGCAAAAATGCCACTCGGTGCAATCCCACGACGGTCTTGCCGGTTCCAGGCCCCCCCGTGATCACTGTGAATCCTTGGTATGGGGCGCGAATGACCTCGTCCTGCTCCGCCTGGATGGTGGCCACGATGTCTTGCATCTTGGTGCCTCGTGCCCGCTCCAGCGCCCGCATGAGTGCTCCATCACCAATGACTGTCATGCTGTCGGGGACCTCATTCGGCATCAGCACATCGTCTTCGATGCCGATGACCTTGTCATCCCGACACGACAAAACCCGGCGCCGTACAACCCCCATCGGCTGTACTGCTGTTGCCCGGTAAAACGGCTCCGCGGCCTGCGCCCGCCAGTCAATCACTAAAGGCTCATAATCAGGAGTACGCACGCCCAAGCGCCCGATGTAGTTGCGTTCCTGGTTCGAGGAGTCTAGTCGTCCAAAGACAAGTCCTTCATGTTCTCCGTCAAGAGCAGCCATGCGACGCGCCGCCAAAAAGGCAAATGCGTCTCTTTCGAACAACGCAGTACCGTCCTCTTCACGCATCCATGACTCACGATCGGACGTGAACCGAGCCCGTGATTCTTGCGCCAAACCTTTGGCCGACACGACGGCGCGTTGAAGATGTGTAAGAACGAGATCGACGTACTCTTGTTCGGCTTGGATTTCCCTCTCCAAGGAAGACTGCATAGTCAAATGGTTTCCTCTCCCAGGTAATACCAGCATTACAGTCTAGCCCACAACGCAACAGCAGAGAAGGTTCGAGGGGAGTCAGCACCGACTTGACAGGCACTCCAACCCTGGGGTAACTTTGTCTAGCCCGAAGAGACCAGGCGCAGAGCATCAAGCTAAAAGCGCTAGTCAAAGAGGGTTTTCGTGATCAGGGATTGCCAGAGGATCAACTCCAACAGTCACCCTGCGATCGGGAAGGTTCACACACCAGAAGTTGACTTAGGTCGGCCAAACCGGTAATGTGGACCAGGTTGCCCCAAGGGAAGGTGAGAGCTAAACCGAGGGACGCACCTGAACCTTGAGAACTCAACAGCGTGCTTAAAGTCAATGCCAAATAATGCACTAAATGAACAATAAAGTGCCCCGATTCTTGACTGAGCAATCAGATCAAGAACGGT